>DATGJN010000024.1 GCA_035295165.1 bacterium | reverse complement strand
CCGAAGCGTAAGCACTAATCCGCATTGTCCCCGTGGCGGTTGCCTGTCCGCGCCGCCACGGGTGAGGTACTCTGAGAGGGTGCCTACCACCACTCCTCCTGTCGCTGTCACTCAGATTGACAAGCTCCTTGACGCCTTCATAGCCGCGTTGCGGGACAAGATTACGGCCGCGAAATCCGCCAAAGGCGATTCGATCACCTCCCTCTCCGACGGGCCGCCGCACCCAGCGCGGAGTCGACCACTCCACATACACGTTCCTCATGGACCGCTCCGTAGCTGCATCCGATGACGTCCCTGTAGAGCTCGATGTCGGAGGCCGTCGGTACAAGGGGAAGCGTGCTCTACAACTTCGTTTGCGGACCGCCCGGGACCGGCAAGACCCACACGCTTGCTCGAGTCACAGAAACGTTTCTCCGGCGCGGGATGCGTGTACTCGTGGTCGCGCACTCCAACGTGGCCGTGGACGAAGCGGCCATGGATATTGCCGATCTCCTGCACGACACCCCATGGTACCAGAACTACGAGATTCTCCGGCTCGGGCACCATCGGAATGAAGGGTTTGCCCAACACGAGCGCATTCTCTTCGACCAGTACGTCGAGATGCTCGCGCGCCGGAGGACGGGCGCGCACCAAGACTGCGGCGACCACGACCTGTCCCCACATGGGATCCGGAGCGCCGACGACGCACGCGTCCTCCGCAGCCGGGTGGCTCTGCAGCACGCGCTCGACCTCAGCCGGATAGACATTTTCTCCCCCGGACACCACCAGATCCGTTCGGCGATCCACCACATAGAGGTACCCGTCGGCGTCGAGATACCCGAGATCGCCTGTGAGCAGCCAGCCGCCGCGCAAGACCTGTGCGGTATCGCCCGGTCGCCCGTCGTACCGCGCATGACGACGGGGCCTCGCACGAGGATCTCGCCCACCTGCCCCGGCGCCGTCCGGCGTCGCCCCGAAGCCGCGATCCGGAGTTCCGCCGGAAACAACGCTTGGCCGGCGGACCCGGTCTTCCGCGACACGTCCTCGGGCGCCAGGGTGGCGACCTGGGACGCCGTCTCCGTCAGCCCGTAGGTCGGCGCGATCGGGATGCGGCGTCGCACGCACGTCTCAAGCCGGCCTGGTGAGATCGGCCCGCCGCCAAGCAGGATGGCTCGGAGGTGCTGCGGAAACGGCCGCCGCCCGCGCGCGTCGATGAGGCGCTGCACCATCGTGCCGACCAGCGAGATCAGGGTCACCCGCCCATCATCGATCTCGCGGTTCACGACGTCCGGCTCGAACGCGTCGTGCAGGATCACCGGCACCCCCTAGATCACGCTGCGCTACAGAATCGCCAGGCCGCCGACGTGGGAGAGCGGCAGACGCGCCAGCCAGCAGTCGTCGCGCCGCAGCCCGAGATGCAGCGCCGCGCCCACGGCGCTCCACCGGTGGTTTCCGTAGGTCAGCAGCACCCCCTTGGGCGTCCCCGAGGTGGCGGAGGTGTGGACGATGCCTTGGATCGACGACAGAGACAGGCGCGGGCACGGGAGTCCCTCGCCAAGCGCGCCCCCGCCGCTTCGATCATGTGGTTCGGGCTCGGGCTCCTCCGCAACGAGCGCACGCGCGGTTGGCAGAGCCGCCGCCTGGCCGGGCGCCGTCACAGATCACCGCGGGCGCGCCCACGCCGTCGAGCTGCCGCACGAGATCGGGCTTCGTGAGCCGCGCGTGCAGCGGCACCATGACCGCGCCGAGCTTCGTCAGCGCATGCGTGGTGGCGACAAACGACGCGCCGTTCCGCATGAGGACCGCCGCCCGCGTCCCGGCCGTTATCCCCGAGCCGACGAGCCAGTGTGCGACCCGGCTCGCGGCGGCGACCAGCCGTTCCACCACGGCCTTGATCAGCTCGTGAGTATAGCATACAGTGTGGCGGTCATCAGTCTTTGCGGCGCTTCCCGCGATGTGGATGCGCCTTCCTAGCAACGGGCTCGAGGATACGACCATCACTCACACGTCGTCCATACTCGGGGATGGAAGAAGCTCACGCGCGACAGCAAGAAAGTCCGAGCCGCGAGCCGGCCCATCAGGAACACCCGAGCGATGACTTCAGGATACAACCGAGTTCGAGGATCAGAATACGTCCATCCAGGCCGATCGCCTGACGGCCCTGTAACGTTGACAAGTTCCGCGAGTTCCCGCTCGGTCAGTCCCAGGTCGGCGAGATCATGTTGAAATAGTTCTGCGCGCTCGTCGTCATTTGGTCGCCGAAACGGCTCGATGAGCGCCGCCCGACGGGCGATGGCAGGATCCAGGGTTCTGAAGCGGTTTGTGCATAGAAACACTAACACTCGGCCCGTAAATCGCCGAGCGTCGTCGATCTTCTGAATCAGCGTGTTTACTGCGACCTTGTCCTCATGATGGCTATGCTCCTGTGCTCGAGTAGCAGCTAGCGAGTCCGCCTCATCAATGATGAGCACGGTCCGCCGACTCTGGCCGGCGCTACGAGCGACGACATCAAAAGCCTGGTTGATGAGGGTGCTCATCTGCCCGACTCGGCCGGCGCGGCGTACGCGCGTGCTTAGTTTGTAGAGTTGCGTTTCCGCACCGTCCTCACGCGCCAGCCTATTGGCAATCGACTCCGCCGTTACGGTCTTGCCGGTCCCGACATCGCCTTCGAAAATATTAAGGGGATAACGGTCGCCGAGAAGGCGACAGATCACCACGCTCACTCTATAGTGTCGTTGGCTCCACTGGGCAATCCCTTCTGAGTCCACCAGCAGGCGCAGGTGTCGCTTTAACCGCTCGTAGCGTGCGGCAAAACCCACGAGATCGTGTTCGCGAGCCGTGAAACTGCCGTCCGGCAGCGCCTGCCTCAATTCAAAGAGGTCGACCGTTTCGCCGCCTGCGGAGACCGTGCTCACCGGTAGTCTCTGCGCTCGAGCCCATAGCCGTTCCTGGCATATCTGCGGACCGGACCGGCTGTCAGACTGGAGTGTGTCAGGTCGTGCTTCCGTCGGAACCCAGCTGATCTTAAATTCGTTGCGCGCCCGAAACTCTGCCCGCTGTGGCGCTGATAGACTCGTCCAACTCTTCGAATGAGTCACGACGACGTCGAGACTGCCTGCGGGTGTCCGCGGCCAGAGATTCGCGCCCGGCAGGTCGACGGACCAATCCCAAGCCTCCGTTGACACGGCGTACGCCCTCGCGCGCACCTTTTGACCGGATACGTCAACTAGGATGAGATCGACACCCACCAAGTACTCGTACTCAGCAAGAATCTGCAGATCGTGTACGAAGTCCTGGACCTTCTCTTCCGACATGCACGTCGTGACCTGAGCGATGGCCCGCAGGTTGGCGTTAAAGCGGCTCAGGACATGTCGGATGTCGAGCACCGTATAGGCATCGGTGTAGGTTCCTGTGGTTGTCATAGCGACGAAGCCTCGATGCTGAACGGAGTCCCGACAATTTCCTCCCACATTTCGAGCGTTTCGCCTTCGTAGTACTCGTGTGCGCTGTGTTGAGCAAGTCCCAGGAGTGTTCGGCGCGCTCGACGATCGTGTCCGGCTCGGCGCTCGTCATACGGCGCGTCACATTGTTGCCGACGTTCACCGGGTCGAGAATAACAACAGCCCCTGTTGGTAGTCGATTGACGGGTCCCTGTTCGGGAAACGTGACCTGCTTTTGCAGCCTGGACTCCGCAATGTACAAGAGAAACCGGTTCAATCCGTGCTCGATGCTGCGAGCCGCCCCTTCCGTGTCTTGAAGATGCGCCAACAGCAGCTCGATCGCGAACGACCCCAACGCTCCCATCGCGGCTACATCGCCCTTCTGGTTGTCTGTTTCGGCCGCCGGCGCCTACGTCGGTCGGCGGGGGGCATCTGGGGGCCAAGACGCCACTGTCGATACTCTACAAGGCTTCCACTCGCGTTCTGTTAGCCGTAGAGCCACTCTACTGCTACCAGACACCCAAGAAGAGATAGCCGAAGGTCCGTCGTGTTGGAATCACAACCATTTCGAGATGGCCAAGGGGCCTTGGACCCACCTCTAGACGGTGACGTATAAGTGCAAATTGAGTGCAGAATAAGCGCAGGCCATCCGAACCAGCGTTCGCCAAGCTCACGAAAGCCCTGATACGCAGCACTTTCCGGCGATTCACGGATTGCACCGCATTACGTCCTGACGGTTTTGAAGACCGTGAGACCCACCAGGACCCGTGCCCCTCCGTTGGGGCCGACCGGGCGAGAAGCCCGCCGGCCACCTGCCGCGGCACTCGTGGAACACGCTTCGAGTCTCCACCACCGGTCCCCTGGGTGCGCTTCCGCCTCACCGCCGCTCGGGCCGTCGAGATGTCAGCAGTGGGACCCCAGGATCTCGACGCAACGCGGCGCACGTGGTCCTCGCTGCCATCGACCTTCGCCCGAGGTGGTCCCGCCCTGCGCCCTGCGTTCCATCAACTCGCGACCGCACCGCGCGTGACCAACGTCTCGCGGCGCGGCCGCAGGGGAGCCGGGACGCACCCGTGCAACGTCAGGGCGGCGACGCGATCACGTCCCGACGGTGCCGATCGCCTCCATGAACCGGTCCTTGAAGTAGATCGGGCGCCGCGGCACCCGCGCGAACGCGGTCGCCTGCTCGACCTTGGCCAGGATGAACCACGGCCCCGGCTCGCGCAGCGCGCGCGCGACGGCGCTGGCGAATGTATCCAGATCGGCCGCCGTCAGTGTGTGCACAATCCCCGCGCCCCGCGCGATCGCCTCGAGGTCGGCGCCACGCGTGGTGTGGGTCGCTTGCCCGCCGGTCGTCTCGTAGGTCCCGTTGTCAAACACCACGAGCACCAACTTCGGAGGGCGGTGGGCGGCGATGGTCGTCAAGGTCCCGAGGCTCATCAGCATGGAGCCGTCGCCGTCCAGCACCAGGACCGGACGGGTCGGCTGCGCCAGCGCGAGGCCGAACCCGACCGACGAGGTGGAGCCCATCGCGCCCCACATGTAGAAGTTCTCGGCACGGTCTGCGGCCTCGTAGAGATCGTAGGTATTGCGTCCAAGGTTCGAGACCACTGCCGCGTCGGCGAGCAGCGGGACGATGCGCCTGATCGCGTCGAGTCGCTTCATTTCAGCGTCTTGCCTCCCGTCAGCAGCATCGAGAGCACCACCGCCACGGGCATCATCGTGGAGAACGCCAGCTCCGCGGCGCCCCCCAGGATCGGTACGATCTCGCTCTCGGACGTCAGCGCGAACGTCTGAATCCCCAACGCGTCGAGCACACGCGGCACCGCGTGCCCGAGCGGGACCTGAGCGGGATTGAACTCCCCGAGCCCGCCGCGCTCGCTCACGATCAGCAGCATCGGGATCTGGTACGGGACGACGAACGACCCCAGGGCGTTCATGGAGTTGCCGACGCCGCTGGTCTGGAGGATCACGGCGCCCCGCTTGCCCCCGAGATAGGCACCCGCCACTGTGGCCACCGCTTCTTCCTCACGCGTGCAGCACACCACGCCGCACGCCGGGTCGGCCTCCAGACGGGTCAGGAGATGTCCCGTCACCTCGTCGGGCACGTACCCGATCATGTGGACGCGGTGCTGGAGCAGAACGTCCGCGACGATCCGGCTCCAGGGCTGCGAGAGGGCTTCGGCCGCAGAATGGCTCGCGGCCGCACGTGCTCGTGCCATGCGGTCACCTGCCTTCATGGACTCGGTCGACGTAGTCGAACTTCGCCGGGCATCTGTCGCTGGCCTGCACTCGCGCGCCGCCCGGCGCTACTCGTCCGCCGGTCTCCCGAGCACGCGACTGTCACCGATCCGGCGGGTCACGTGGCGCGCGTCGAGGAGTTCGAGCGCCGCGAGCACATACTTGCGGCTGCTTCCCAAGAGGTCCCTCACGGCCGCGACCGTCAGCTCGCCGTGCTCACGGAGGTGCCCGACGACCCTGGCTTCGATCTCAGCGATCGCGTCACCGTGAAACACAACGCCGCCTACATCCACGAGCGTGCCGTCGTCGAGCAGCGCCTGGAACATGCGGTCGCCGACGGCGCGGTCCGGGATCGCCGCCAGCACCTCCGCTCGCGCGGGGGGAGTGAAGCGACCGCGCACGTAGGCGTCGGCGATCGCTCCGGCGGCCGCGCGCTCGCCCGCCGTCCGCACCGGCGTGAACGACGTAGCCCGCACCAGTGCGTCCCCGACGCTGATCTCGCCTGCAGCTGCGAGCGCGTCCAGCACCGCGCTGTACAATCGATCGTCGCCAGAGGCGAACGCGCGTCGCTTGAGATCCTCCCGAGGGATGCCGGCGCGCCACGCCGCGGCCGCATGGTGCGACGCAAGCGTCTCGACGATGTCGCGGCGCACAGCGGCCGTGGTTTCCGCGGAGAACACACGGCCGCGGATCAGGAGGGCGTGCCCGGACTGCGCGAGCGCCTCGATGTGCTGCGCCGCGCGCTCCCGAGTCACGCCGAGCAATCGGGCCGTCTCGTCCACCGTGGCGCCGGTGCGCCCGGCGGCGTGGAGAGCCGCGCGCACTCGCGTGTCGAGTCCGGCGCCGGCGTCGGAGGCCAGCGCGGCCGCCGCCGCGGCGTTGCGACGGCGCGTGGGGGCGTCGACCGCGATCACCTCTCCCCCGCCCGCGGTCGTCATGGGCGAATACCGCCGGATGACAAACGGGTCGCCCCGCGCGGCCACGGTGTCGCGCTCCAGACGCAATTGGGCCACGGCTTCGGCGCCGGCCGTGAGCGCGTCCCGATCGAGCAGGCGTACGCGGCCGATCACCTCGTCCGCGGCGAGATAGAATCGGATTCGGTCGTGATGCCGGAGCGGCGGCGCCGACTCGAGCATGCGCAACCGGACATCCAGCGTCCTCGACGGCCGGTACGCTCCGGGGACGGCGAGGACGTCGCCGCGAGCGACCTCGCCCCTGGCGACGCCGACGAGATTGAGCGCGGCCCGCTGGCCCGCCCGCGCCTCGTCCACGGCCTCCCCGTGACTCTGCACCTGCCGGACGCGCACCTCCCGGCCGGCCGGCAAGAGCGCGAGCACGTCGCCGGTGCGAATGCGCCCGGCCCACAACGTACCGGTGACGACCGTGCCGAACCCCGCCATCGTGAAGCTCCGATCCACTGGGAGCCGGGCGGGCGCATCCGGGTCGGGCGTTGGCAGGTCGGCCAGCGCGCGGTCGATCAGCTCGCGGAGTTCCGGCAGCCCAGCGCCCGTGCGCGCCGAGACCGCGACCACCGGCGCGGTCTCGAGGAATGTGCCCCGCACCAAGCCGGCGATCTCCTCGCGTACCAGCGCGAGCCACTCCGAATCGGTGACGAGGTCGAGCTTCGTCAGCACGACGATGCCGCGCCGCACTCGAAGGAAGCGGAGAATATCGAGATGTTCCCGTGTCTGCGGCATGACGCCCTCATCGGCCGCGACCACGAGGAGCACGAGATCCACGCCCGTCGCGCCGGCGAGCATCGTCTTGATCAGGCGTTCGTGGCCGGGGACGTCGACGATGCCCGCGCGCACACCGCTCGGCAGATCGACGTGGGCAAACCCGAGGTCGATCGTCATCCCCCGGCGCTGCTCCTCGGCGAGACGATCCGGGTCGGTCCCAGTGAGGGCGCGCACCAGCGCGCTCTTACCGTGGTCGATGTGGCCCGCGGTGCCCACCACGGCGTAGCGCGTCACGGGAACTCGCGCGGCCGCGGGGCGCGACGTCATCGTCCGGTCGTCGCGAGGTTACGCGGGCGCGGCCGGGTGCGACCCCGCGATCGCCGCGAGCGCGTCCGTGAGCGGGGACTCGTCCTCGGGACCGAGGGTGCGGAGGTCGAGCAAGAGTCGGCCATCGGCGATGCGGCCGAACACAGGCGGCCGGTGCCCGCGCAGCCCACGCTCCCACGCGTCCAGCGTGCCTCTCTGGGGACTGATCGCGATCGCCCAGGAGGACAGCTCGACGCCGGGGAGCGCACCGCCTCCCGCCTCGGTCGTCGTCCGGCACACGCTCAACTCGGCGGCGCCGGCCGTGACCGGCCGGAGCCGTTCGAGGAGGCTCGCCGCCGCGCGCTCCAGGTCATCCGCGGACCTCGCGAGCATCTCGAGCACGGGGATCTCCGCCCACGCCCGGTCGGGATCGCGGTAGACGCGCAGCGTCGCCTCAAGGGCGGCGAGGTCCAGCTTGTCGATACGCACGGCACGCGCGAGTGGGTGCGCTCGGATCTTTCCGATCGCGGCGGTGCCCCCGAGCAGCACCCCGGCCTGGGGTCCCCCCAGGAGCTTGTCGCCGCTCGCCGTGATGACGTCCACGCCGGACGCGACCGCGGCCTGAACGGTCGGCTCCCCGGAGAGTCCGGCGGCACCCGCGGTACACTGAATGCGGGACGCCAGATCGACGAACGCTCCGCTGCCCATGTCGAACAGCACAGGCACGCCGGCGCGTTGTCCCAGCGTCGCCAGCTCGCGGGGCCCCACGTCGCGCACGAACCCGCGCATCGAAAAGTTGCTGCGGTGCACCTTGACGAGGAGCGCGGTTTCGGGCGTGAGCGCCGCCTCGTAGTCCGAAACGTAGGTCTTGTTCGTGGTGCCGACCTCGACGAGTCGGCAGCCGCTCGCGGCCATCACGTCGGGCAGGCGGAAGCTCCCGCCGATCTCCACAAGTTCGCCTCGGGAGACAATCACGTCGCGGCCGCGGGCGAGGGCGGCCAGCGCCACGAGCACACCGGCGGCGTTGTTGTTCACGACGAACGCCGCCTCCGCGCCGGTCAACTCGCGCAGCAGCGCCGTGACGTGGGCCTGCCGCGAGCCGCGCTCACCCGTGGCGCGATCGACCTCCAGCATCGTGTACCCTGACGCCGCCGCGACGGCACGCCGGGCATCGGCGCACAGCGGCGCGCGGCCCAGGTTGGTGTGGAGCACGATACCGGTGGCGTTGATCGCGCGATCAAGGCTCGGCGCCGATCGCTCGGCGAGCAGCGCCCGCGCATCGGCGAGCAGCGCGTCCACGGTGATGGCATCAGCCGACGCCCGCCCCTCCGCGAGACGTCGGCGCGCACGTTCCACGGCCTCCCGGACGCATGCCACCACGAGACGCCGGGGATGGCGCCCGGCCGCGCCCGAGGCGTCGAGCCCCTGCAACAGACGCTCCACCGAGGGAAGCCGGCGGAACGACGGGCGCTCAGGGTCCCCGCGCATCGACCGGCTACTTCAGCAGCAGGCCCAAGCCTGCGCCGACCACGATCACGATCCCGATCACCCAGGCCACGCGGACAAGGTCATAGGTCACCCGCCGCCGGAGCTCCGGCTCGCTTTCACGCACCGGCAGCGCGGCGCGGCCCGCCTGGGCCGGGGCCCGCAGCCTCGCACCGCACGCCCGGCACAAGATCTTGCCATCGGGATTCTCACTGCCGCACTTCGGACATCGCATCGCAGCCCTCCACGTTGATGACCCTCACTGCACGTGACGCTCCACCGCAGGTACAGGCCGGCCGCGCCCCGCCCCCATCTGAAGCGCCTCCCAGCGGCGCCGTAGCGCCGTCACCGTCTCGGGCGGCACGGGCACGCTCCCGAGCGGGATGCGGGTGGCCATCCCTCCTCCATGGTAATCGGTGCCGCCGGTCACGACAAGCGCGTACCGACGCGCTATCGCGAGGTACGCCTCCATCATGGCGGGCGTGTGATCAGGGTAGTAGACTTCGATCCCGGCGAGCCCGTGTTCCACCAGTTGCGGCACGCGTTCGATCACGGGGCCGCTGCTCGGCCACCCCGGGTGTGCGAGCACGGGCACCCCTCGCGCCGCGAGGATCTGCTCCACGGCCTCCTCGGGCGTGAGCTTCGGCCGGGGAACGTAAGCGGGCGCCGCGCGGCCGAGGTAGCGTTCGAAGGCCTCCTGGCTCGTGCCGACGCGTCGAGCCTCCACGAGCGCCCGC
This sequence comes from bacterium, assembly GCA_035295165.1. Taxonomy (NCBI): domain Bacteria; species bacterium. Next base: position 17,516 of record DATGJN010000024.1, on the reverse strand, counting down.
GCGATGTGCGGGCGGCCGACGGCCGCGCCGGCCGCGAGCGCCCGCACCCGTTCCCACGCGATCGGGACCCCGAGCTCCACGAGCCGCTGGACCATCGCCTTAGCGCGCGCGACGCGGCCGTCCCGCATCCGTTGGAGAAACGCTTGGAACGCCGGCTGAATGTAGTCGACCAAGTACCCGAGCACATGCACCTCGTACGGGCCGACGTCCGTGTTGATCTCCACGCCGGGGAGCACCTCCACGCGGTAGGTACGCCCGGCGTCGAGCGCATCCGCCAGCCCATTCGTGGTGTCGTGGTCCGTGAGCGCCAGCAGCCCGACCCCGTGCTCCCGCGCCTCTCGAACGAGACGGGACGGCGACAGCAGGCCGTCCGAGGCCGTGCTGTGAGTGTGGAGATCGATTCGCAGTGTGTGCTCCTATCGCGGGGTGCGGGGGGACACGATGAGCTTGATTGCGGTCCGATCCTCGCCATCGATCTGCACGTCCGCGAACGCTGGGACGCACACGAGGTCCAACCCGGACGGCGCGACGTAGCCCCGCGCGATCGCGATCGCCTTGACCGCCTGGTTGATCGCGGCGGCCCCGATCGCCTGCAGCTCGGCCGTCCCCTTTTCGCGGACGACGCCGGCCAGCGCACCCGCGACGGCGGTCGGGTTGGATTTGGCTGCCACCTTAAGCACGTCCATTGGCACGAAGCCTCCTCGGCGCAGTAGGTCGATTTTTGGCCCTGTTTAGCCCGCATAACCGGCGGACTCCTCACCTTCGCGGGAGCCCGCCAGAATCCTTCCCCAGGGCTCCCCACCCCGCTGCGGGGCCCGCAACGCCCCGGGGGGCACACCGTGGCGGTCCCCGGGCGCGCCCGCCCGGCGGCACGGCACGCCGGCCTCAGGGCTGGCGCGCAGCCCCCGAGACGCCTAGTCGGCTAGGCGTGTCACGCGCTCTATCGCGGACGCGCGCCCGGTCCTGGCGTCGGCCTCGACGACGACCGCGTTGAGTTGCACCGGGCCCGTCGCAACGTCGAACCGAGACGGCAGCAGCGTTAAGAACCGCCGGAGCACCTCTTCCCTTCCCATCCCGATGATCGAGTCGCGCGGCCCCGTCATGCCAGCGTCCGTGATGAACGCCGTCCCGGCCGGCAGCACGCGCTCGTCCGCCGTCTGCACGTGGGTGTGGGTGCCGATGATCGCGGATACCCGCCCGTCCAGGTACCACGCGAGCGCCGCCTTCTCCGATGTCGCCTCGGCGTGGAAATCCACGATGATCACGGGGGCTTCGCCGCGCAACCGCTGGGCCTCCTCGCGTCCGAGCTCGAACGGCGACAGCAGCGGCTGCATGAACACCCGTCCTTCGAGGTTCAGCACGCCGACGGGGGCGGGCGACGGCCCCGACGTGCGAAAGATGGCCGATCCCCGCCCGGGCGCGCCCGCTGGATAGTTCGCCGGCCGGAGCAGGCGTGGGTCGCTGTCAAGCAATGTCGCGCTCTCCCGCGCCTGCCACGTGTGGTTTCCGCCGGTGACCACATCGACGCCGGCGCCGACCAGGTCCTCGAAAGTTTCGCGGGTGATCCCAAAGCCCCCCGCGGAGTTTTCACCGTTCGCGATCACGAGATCGATGCCGAGCTCTCGGCGCAGCCCCGGCAGCAGCGCCGTCACGATCCGCCGCCCAGGCTTCCCCACCACGTCCCCGACAAACAGAATTCGCACGCGCCCGCTCCCCTCCGGTGGCACACGGCAGGGGACGGGCCCCCGCCCGTCCCCTGCCCGCCGTCCGGCGCCTGTCGCTACTTTGCGTACTCGATCGCCCGCGTCTCGCGGAGCACCGTGACCTTGATCTGCCCCGGATACTCGAGTTCATCCTCGATCTTCTTCGCCATGTCGCGCGCCAGCGTGGCCGCGCTGGGGTCGTCGATCTCCTGGGGCTTGACCAGCACCCGAATCTCGCGCCCCGCCTGGATCGCGTACGCGCGCTCCACCCCCGTGAATGAGGTCGCGATCCGCTCCAGGTTTTCGAGCCGCTTGACATACATCTCCACCGTTTCCTTGCGGGCGCCCGGCCGCGACGCCGAGATCGCGTCGGCTGCGGCGACCAGGATCGCCTCCACATACTCCGCCTCGGCGTCGCCGTGATGGTAGGCGATCGCGTTCAGCACCTGGGGAGGCTCGTGGTACCGCCGGGCGATGTCCATCCCGATATCGCTGTGCGTGCCCTCGACCTCGTGCGTCAGCGCTTTCCCGATGTCGTGCAACAGCCCCGCTCGGCGTGCAACCTCCGCGTCGGCGTCGAGGTGGGTCGCCATCAGCCCGGAGAGCAGCGACACCTCGATCGAGTGCTGCAGCAGGTTCTGGCCGTAGCTGAACCGGAAGTTGAGCCGCCCGAGGAGCTTGAGCTCTTCCGGGTGCAGCCCGTGCACGCCCGCCTCGAACGCGGCGCGTTCACCGGCATCTCGAATGCGCGCGTCGAGGTCCCGCTGAGCCTTTTCGACCATCTCCTCGATCCGCGCAGGGTGGATCCGGCCGTCGGTCAGGAGTTTCTCGAGCGCCATCTTGGCGATCTCGCGACGGATCGGATCGAACGAAGACAGGGTCACCGACTCCGGCGTATCGTCGATGATAAAGTCCACGCCGGTGAGACTTTCGAGCGACCGGATGTTCCGGCCTTCGCGCCCGATGATCCGTCCCTTCATCTCGTCGTTCGGCAGCGGAATCACGGAGACGGTCACGTCCGCCGTGTGATCCGCAGCGCAACGCTGAATGGCGAGCGCCAGGATCTCGCGCGCCCGCCTATCGGCATCTTCCCGCACTTCCGCTTCGACCTTCCGGGCCGTCTGAAGCGCATCGTACCGCGCCTCAGTCTCCACCCGCTGGAGCAGTTCCTGACGTGCTTGCTCCCCCGTTAACCCACTGATCCGTTCCAACTCCCCACGGCTGGCTTGATAGAGTTGTTGCGCCTCTTCCCTGACCTTGGCGACCTCCTGCTCACGTTGCGCGAGGGTCTGATCACGCTTCTCCAACGTCTCGAGCTTGCGGTCGAGGTTCTCCTCTCGTTGAACCAGCCGCCGCTCCAGGCGCTGCACCTCGCCCCGCTGTTCCCGAATTTCGCGTTCGGCGTCCCGTTTGATCCGGAACCCCTCGTCCTTGGCCTCCAGGAGTGCTTCTCGCTGCTTGCTCTCTGCCTCCCTGTGCGCCTCGGCCTTCGCTTCTTCCAGGATCCGCCGGGCTGCTACCTCAGCCGTTCCGATCTTCGCCTCGCCGGCGAACTTACGCAGAAGATACCCAAGGAGGAACGCCGCCAACCCGATCCCGCCCGCCAACACATACGTCGAGGCGTTCGTGGTGGCCACCCCCTTTTGCTGTTACATCTCGTGCGTCTTTAAGAGCCCCCTCCGTCCCGGCCCGTTGTTGGGCCGCTGCTCTGCTGTGATCTCTTCGACAATGTGTCGAGTTTTCACCATATTTTAACGTGCGTGATCACCGGGGGTCAAGGGAACCGGCGCGGGCGGACATCCGTCGCGTCGCCCGGGGCGTAGTGTAGGGTGCTGGACGTGAGAAGGCGCCTTGACACCCGTCGAGCGCGCCTGTTAGCGTGACATCGGAGGGGTACGCGATGACGAGCACCGAGCCAGACGACACTTCCGCCGGCGGACCCGGGGCCGGGGGCCCAGGGCACGCAACGCCGCCCAAGAGAAACCCGCGTGATGCCCAGCGGTGGCTGTACGTCGCGCTCGCGGTGGTGGTCGCCGCGGCAGTCGCGGCCACGGCGGCCGCGGTTCGGGCGCGGTTCGGCCCGCCCGCGCTGGCGGGCGCCGTGATGAACCCGCCGGTGACGGCCTACGAGTTCAGCCTGCCCGACCAAGACGGACGGGTCGTTTCTCTGGCCGCCCTCCGCGGCAAGGTCGTGGTGTTAACCTTCCTATATACGCACTGTCCGGACGTGTGCCCGTTGATCGCCGACGCCTTCCACGCCGCGTTCGCCCAGCTCGACTCCGGCACCGCGGCCAGGACCGCATTCATGGCCGTCAGCGTGGATCCGAACGGCGATACACCGGAGGCGATCAAGGGGTTTCTGGCCGGCCACCACGTCCAGGGTGAAATGTCGTACCTGCACGGGTCCTTCGCCCAGCTCCGTCCGGTCTGGGCGCATTACTACGTCGGGAGCGACGCCAAAGAGGTCAACCCGGAGGCCGCGAACGCCACCGCTCCCACGGTCGCCCAGGTAGAGCACACGGCGATCGTTTACCTGATCGATCCCGCCGGCAAAATCAAGGTCTTCCTGGCCGGCAATCTCGATCCGAAGGACCTCGTCGCGGACATCCGGGCCCTGGCGGGCCGGTAACCCAGACAAGATGCGCCGTCAGCGGGTTCTTCCCGCACGTCGACTCGGGTTCCAAGAAGAGACGCGTTTCCAAGCTCGCCGCCGGAGGCAACCGCGCCTCTCGGGACCGCCTTCCAGCCGCGACATAGTGCCCACCTGAAAGCCCAGGCGTGTGTCAGCCCCGCCCCCCCCGCGAAGGGCTCTTGCTACCATCGTTGCGGGCATTCAGGCATTCCTCCAAAAGACTCGCACGGGTAAGGCTCCGCGCGAACCTACACTAAACGCCGGTGAGCGTCGGAATGAGGGACCTCGTCGCGGACATCCGGACCCCGGCGGGACGGTAACGGCGCCTCGGTGCTCCCGAAGGCTACCGGTTTCGGGCGGCTACTCTCCGGGCACCCGTGCGGCTTCGTCTAAGACGATCAGGTTGTCGGCGTGCGCATCGTATACGCCGCGGCAGGTAAAGAGGAAGATCTGGCGGTCCTCAGCCAAGTCCCTGAGAAACCGCATCGTGGCGTCCTGGCGCTCCTCGTCGTAGGCGAGAAACGGGTCGTCGAGAAACAGCGGCGCGAACGGTCGCTCGCAGAGCAAGTCGACGAGCGCCAGGCGCAGCGCCAGATAGCACTGGTCCACGCCGCCGCTCCCGATCTCGCGCGCCGAGACGTCGGCCCACTCCTTCGGCGGGCCGACCCAGACGCGCGGCGCCAGCGTCTGCTCGTCCACTGTGATGCGGGCGTACGCCCCTCCGGAGAGCCGGCGGACGTATGCGCTCGCCCGTTCCTCGAGGAGCGTCTTCCCAGGCACGATGGTGTGGCTCCGCGCCTCGCCCAACACTTCGCGGGTAAGGCTCAGCACCTTCACGAGCCGTGCTGCCAGCGCGTACCTGGCACGGACGTCGGTGAGTTCCTCCTCCGTCCGGGCGAGCTCCTCGTGCGGAGACCGACCGGCGAGCCGTCCGTCGAGCGTGTGCAGCGCCGCGCGCCGCTCCTCGAGCTCCTTCCGCCGCCGTTCCGCCTCGGTTCCGAGCCGCTGAAACGCGGCCGGATCGAGGCGTCGCAGCACGAGGTCGGGCTGATCCCGCTTCGTCTCGGTAGCCGCGAGATCGACGACCGCCCGTTGGTACTCCTCGGTGATCGCTTCCCGCGTACGGCCGCCGAGGATGTTGTCGAGCACGGCTCGCGCGGTGTCGTGCCGCCGCCGCGCGGCGAGCGCTCGCTCCTGGCGCTCAAGCGCCTCCTGGACCGACGAAACCCCAAGGGTGCGCAACTGCGTCTGCACTCCCTCCGCCGCCTCTCGGGCGTCCCGGCGCCGTGCCTCGGCGCGGGCCACATCCTCTGCGCGCCTGGTCGCTTCGACCTGCGCCGCCCGTTCGATCTCGCGTTCGGCCGTTCGGGCGCGATTCCACGCAACCGCCACGGTGCCGCCCAAGACGATCGCAAGGACCAGCGCGCCAAGCCCCCACCCCAGGTGGTGCCCCAGCACCAATCCGACACCGCCGATGGCCGCGGCCGCCGCGACCGCGAACCCGACCGGCGACCAACCCGCGCGCGGGGCGTCTCCGGAGCGATGTGACCCGCGGCGGCGCTCGGGGGCCGCATCGTCGGACCGCAACGGCCGCTCGGCGCTACGGGCCTCTGTGTACAGCATCTCGGCCCGCAGGGACGCGGTCTGCAGCGCCTGCACTGCGTCCGGGGCGAGGGGCACTCCGAGCGACGAATCTCGGCTGGCCGCCTCGAGCTCCCGGACGGCCGCGTCCAGCCGCTCCGAGAGCGACCGCAACTCGAGCACGCGCCGCCGCTGCGCCGCGGCCCGCCGGTCGAGGTCGAGCAGGTCGCGGTTGGCTTGCATGAGCTCCCCGTCCTCTTTGACCTGCTGCTCGAGCGCCGCGATGCGGGCGGCGATGCGCGTGCGATCGGCGGCCGCCTGTTCGATCGCCGCGACCTCCGTACCGAGACGCTGCTGCTCGGCCGTCAGGTAGCGCATGCGATCGTCGTCCCGTTTCAGGGGGCCGGGGACGTTGGACGGACGCCGGAGGCCGAGCTCCATCTTCCGGATCCGGTCGTCCAGCAACTTGAGCACCCGCGCCGCGTCCTCGTCGCCGCCGGTCATGATCGCGGACAGGCGCGTCCCGATCATCTCCTTCTCCTTTTGCACCTGCGCGAGCTCCCACTGCCCGATGTGCGCGGTCGCACGGAACAGTCCGAGGTTCTGGAACCCCAGCACCTCGCCAACCTGTCGCTCCACCTCCTTGGGATTGTCCGACGGGCGCGCGCCGCCGACGAGCGAGACCCTCCGCGATGCAAAGTCTTTATGCAGCGTGTACTGGTTCCCGCCGGCTTCGAACTCCAGCGTGATCTCGCCAGGCCCATCGTCGCTGCCCCACGGGCCAAACGAGCGGGCCTCGGACGGACGAATCGGGAAGAGGGCCGCGGAAAACGCGAGATGCACGGTGGACTTGCCGGCATCGTTCCGACCGCGAATCACGTTCAGACCCGGGCTGCACTCAAGGGTCTGATCGAGCAGCTTGCGGAACCGGCGGATCCGGACGCGTCGAATGATCATCCAAGGATCTCCGTCTTCCCTTCGAGCAGCGCCACCCCGTAGGCCAGCGCCTCTTCCGCAACCGCGCGGTCCTCGCCCTCGCGCCCGTTGATCTGGTCGTGCATCTGCCGCACAAACCGGCCGAGGACGGTGTTCGCCGAGTACTGCGCGGGGTCGACGACCTCGGGGCGCAGGTGCGATTCGTCCCGGATTTCGAGGCGGAAAAACTCGGGGGCCAGATCTTCGCGCAGCCGATCGGCCATGACGTGGTCGGCGAGTCCGACGAACCCCGCAAGCGTCACGACCAGCGCAAGATCTCCGTCTGCGCGTTCGCGGATCATCCGCGCGACCGCGTCCGGACCGCCGGCGGTCGCCACATCGACCGTCATCGCCGCGGCCCGCCGCCGGCCGACCCTGCGGGGGACGACCTCGGCCTGGCCCGGCCCCCGCAGCGTCACCAGACAGACGTTACCCGAGTCCGTCTCGTCCACGCCGATCATCTCTGGCGCACCGCTGTACCATGCCGAGACCGCGCCGGTCGACACGTTTTGCGTCGAATGCCAGTCGCCGAGCGCGAGATAGTCGACCCCGCTGCCGACGATCTCCTCCGGTGTAATCAGGCCGAACTTGGTCTCGAAATCAGGGCGCTGCACGCTCCCGTGAAACAGGCCAACGACGTGTCGCGTGCGCCGCGACGCCGGCCGACCCGGCGGCGAGGGCGGCGCGCCGGCATCCCCCGCGAGCGCCGATCCCGCGCCCGACAACCCCGCAAGAGGACTATCGGGGGACAGGCGGTCCTGCACGGACCGCCCGATCACCGTGAGGTCACGCTCGGGGAACACCCGCGCCTCCGGGGCGGGCCCGAAGACGACCAGGTGAGGGCAGCGCGTCGCGAGCCCCTGCCAGATCGTCGCACTGCCCGCCCCCAGCGGATCGTGGTTGCCTGCGATCGCGCACACGGGGATACCCGCATCGCCCAACCGGCCCAACTGCTCGGTCGCGAACGGCGCCTGCAGACGGGCCGCGGCGACGGAGTCGAAGAGATCGCCCGCGATCAGCACGACGTCGACGCGCTCCTGGATCGACAGGCCCACCACATTGGCGAATGTCCGCTGGAGCTGCCGGCGCTGGTCGCCCCCGCGATCGCCGAGGACCTTGAAGGTCGCACCGAGGTGCACGTCCGACGTGTGCAGCAGGCGCACGCTCATTCCGGCGCGGCCGTGAACGGACAGATCTGGTTGAACGCACAGTACGGGCACGCGCGATACGGATCGGGCGTGGCGAGAAACTGCTGCGCGCGGATGCCCGAGGCGGCCTTGAGGATCATCGTGCGAACGGCGTCGATGTCCGCCTCGGTCTTGCGGGCTTGGCCGACGACGACCTGGCGCCCGAGGAAGTGGAGCTCCACGCGATCGGGGAGGCGCCCGAACACCTCCAGGTAGGCGAGCGCATAGATGGAGAGCTGCTCACTGTCCTTCGCGCGTCGGTCCGCGTCCTGCTGCGTGCGCACGTCCGTGCTCTTGAAGTCGATAATCACGACCTCGGCGCCGCGGAGGTCGACCCGATCCCAGCGGCCGCGAAGGAGGTTCGACCCCACGGGAAAGCGGAACTCGCGCTCGACGAACGTGGGCGTCGTGTCGCTCGCCTGCTGGTACTCGAAGAATCGCCGGAGCGCTTCGCGGCCCGCCTCCATCCGTTGATCCTCGTGCTCGCGGCTGAGAAACCCCTCGTTGACCCATGCGCGCTCGAAGTGGGCGATCAGGTCGTCGGCGGTCACCGGTTGGTGCCTCGCGCGCCGCCGGTTGTACTCTTGCACCGCGTCGTGCAGCGCAGAGCCGTACGCGACCCGGTGGTCGCGGAGCACCGGCACGCGCAGCAGGTGAATATACCGGTACTTGTACGGACAGGTCATGTAGTCGTCGACCTGCCGAAACGACAGCTGCAGCACGGCATCATCGCCGAGCGGGATCAGCGACGGCACGCTCGGCTCGACCGGCGGCGCGTGCCGCTCCAGCGCCTGTGCCGCGCTCGTCCGCACCGTTTCAGGGGGCACCCGGGGCACATCGAGCGCCTCCAGCACGAACCGGCTCGCCTTGCGAGGCCGTGCGCCACCGTAATCGGAGGCGCTCGTCAGGTACAGCTCGCGCTTGGCCCGGGTCATCCCAACATAGCACAGCCGGCGCTCTTCCTGTACGTGAAAGTCGCCGCTCGGCAGCAGATCCTTCATGAGCGCATCCGGCAAAGGAAGCGGCTCGCGGCGCGCCCGCGACGGGAACTTGTCCGTGACAACGCTCACGAGGAACACGACGGGAAACTCCAGCCCCTTCGCCTTGTGGATCGTGAGCACACGCACAACGTCCGCCTCGCCGTCCACGTCCGCGGTCGGCGGATCATCGCCCGCCTCGATCAGCAGATCCAGGTAGGCAACGAACGCGGGGAGGCGGTCCACGGCCGCCACGTCGCCGAACCGCGCGACGAGATCGAAAAACTTCGCGATGTTGGCGACCTTGTGCTCGTCCTCTGGCCGGTCGGACGACGCGAGGCGGCCGACGAACCCCGTCCGATTCACCAAGTATTCATAGAGCACGCGTCCCGTGGGGTACCGCGGTGCCAACCGACCCATCTCTTCGAGGTCGTCGACCAACCGATCGATCACCGCATGGCCCTCGCGCGTGAGGTCGAGATCCTCGATCCGCGCGAGCTGCCGGTACACATGGGCCAGGGGGCGCCGCTTGCGACTTGCGTAGCTCATACACGCGGCGAGATCCGCCTCCGGCACACCGTAGAGCGGCGAGGCGCTCAGATGGTACAGCGACAAGCTGTCCTCCGGATGGGCAAGCGCCCGGAGGAACGACGTGAGCAGACGGATCTCCTCGCGGTCATACAGACCCCGCGTGCCGGAGAACTGGAACGGGATGCCGCGCATGTTGAGGGCCCGGAGAAACGGGTCGGCGTCCTTGTTCGCCCGCACCAGGAGCGCCACATCACGGTACTGCCACACGCCGGCTTTGACGCGCTCGGCGATCCGGTCCGCAACGCCGTCGGCTTCGGCGCCGAGGGACTCGTAGTGCAGGTGGCGTGGCAGCGTGCCCGGCCCGGCGACTGCTTCCAGGCGCTTGTCGATCCCGACGCGCACCTCGAGCCGGTCAGGATCGTTGTGGCGGATGAGACGATAGGCCGCATCCAGAATGAACTGCGTGGACCGGTAGTTCCGGGTGAGCACGACGGTCCGCGCGTCGGCGTACGTCTCGGTGAAAAAGGTGATGTTGCTGTACGACGCACCCCGAAAGCGGTAGATCGCCTGATCGTCGTCCGCAACGACCGTCAGATTGCGCCGGGCATCGGCCAGCAGTTTCACCAGCTCGAACTGCGCGTAGTTGGTGTCCTGGAACTCGTCGACGAGAATGTGGTGGAACTGCTCCTGATACCGCTGCAACACGTCCGGGTGTTCTCGCAACAGCCGAATCGTCAGCACGATCAGGTCGCCGAAGTCCAAACGTCCGTCCTTGGCCAGCAGGTCCTGATAGACGCGGTAGGCGGCGGCGAGCTCGCGCTGCTGCCGTGCGTGATCCGCGAGTACGGTGTCGTTCGGTTCGGCGGCCGCGCTCGCCGCGAGGCGGTCCGCGTACGCGGTGTATTCCTCCGGGGTGATGTCCTCGTCCTTGGCCCGACTGATGAGCCCGATCAGCGCGTCCACGTATCTCGCCGGATCACCGAGGGGGCGGAAATGATCGAGCGGGAACTCAAACAAACGCTCCCGGATGAAGATCGCCTGCTCGGCGCGGTTCAGCACCCGGAAGTCGGGAGGCAGACCGAGGTGCAGCGCATGGTCCCGGAGCACCCGATCCCCGAACGCATGGAACGTGCTAATCCACGCCTGCGTGTACCCATACGGGACGAGTCGATCGACGCGCTCTTCCATCTCCGCGGCCGCGCGGTCGGTGAACGTGAGGGCCAGGACCTGCTCCGGGCGGACGCGCCGTGACGAGATGAGGTGGCCGATGCGGCGGGTAATCACGGTCGTCTTCCCCGTGCCCGCGCCGGCGACGATCAGCAGCGGCCCCTCGGCATGAATCACCGCCTCGCGCTGCTGCGTCGTCAGCCCGTCAAGCACTGCATCGGCCGTCGGGACCGGGGGCGCCTCGCGCTCCGCCGCGGCCACGCTTGCGGCGTTCACCGGAGACTCGGCCTCCGGACCGCCGCGAGCACCGGCGTCCGACTGGGCGTGAGCCGGGCGAGGCGTATCGGACGCTCCGCCGTCGCCCGGCACGGACGGAACAGACTCGGGTCCCGCCGCGGACGCTTCGCGTTCCAGGGTCTCGGCGAGTCCGAGCCCGAGTTGATCAGACCCGTGCCGGCTCCCCCGCCTACTCATCGACGTCCCCTGTTACGCCGCGTCGACCTACCCCACGCAGCACGCGGATGATCGTCCGCGTGGAAAAACCCTGCCGTTGAAGGAGCCCCGCGAGGCGTCGAGTCCGAACGTCGGGAGACAGATGTCGATACACACGCTGACGGCGTCCCACCAGAGCCCGAGCGTAGCGTTCCTCTGCCACGGATGGATCTTCTTCGCCATAGGCCTCCCGGATCGCCTGCTCGACCAGCGCGGTCGCGACCCCCTTCTCACGCAACTCGCGTCGGAGCCGGGGCGCCCCGCACGGCCGTCGGCCGAGGCGCGCCGCGACCCACCCGCGGGCAAAGGCCAGGTCGTCCAGATGGCCGATCCGCGTCAGGTCGTCGATCACCGCGCGGATCTGCGCATCGGGTATCCCGCGCTGCCGCAACTTGAGTCTCAGCTCCGAAACGCTTCGGGGACGGGGCGACAGCAGTCGGATCGCGAGGTCCCGTGCGCGGACGTACAACCCTCGTGCTTCGAGTTGTTCCGCTACGTCGCCGGGAATCGTCTCACCCGAGGCGATCCCGCGACGGGCGAGCTCCTCGGCATCCACGCGGAGCGCACGCCCGTCATCGAGCACAACGACGCGTCGGTCTCCGCCCCACGCACCCCCGGACGGCCCGGCCGCACCGGAGATCCGGCCCCCGCCGCGGATGCTCACCACGATCGGCATGATCAGGACGTGAACAGACGGGTGGCTTCCCTACCCCCACGGTGTCCGGGCCGGGCTCTGACGCCACAGCGGACGCGGGCGCGCCGGTGACTCATCGCGAAGCCCGAGCAGGAACTCCCTTCGCCGGCACCGTCGGGTGTCCGTCGCGGGACGCCGGCCTCGCGTCTCCGTTCGAGTGCACCTCCGGCGCAGGCTCATCCGCCGACGGGGCCGTGCGTATCAGGCCGACCTTCTCGCGCGTCCGCTCCGAGATCTCCTGTGCCAACTCCGGGTTGGACTCGAGGAACTCGCGCGCGTTGTCCCGGCCTTGCCCGAGTTTCATATCCTTGTAGGCGAACCACGTGCCCGTCCGGGTGACGATGCCCTGCGCCACGGCGACGTCGAGCAAGCTCCCCGCTCTGCTGATCCCGCGCGGGAAAATGATGTCCAACTCCGCATCACGGAACGGCGCGGCCAGTTTGTTCTTGACCACTTTGACCCGCACTCGCTGGCCCAGCACCTGATCGCCGGATTTGATCGACTCGATACGTCGGATCTCAATTCGCATCGACGCGTAGAATTTGAGCGCGCGACCGCCGGTGGTGACCTCGGGGTTGCCGTACATCACGCCGACCTTCTCGCGAAGCTGGTTGATGAAGATCACCGTCGTGCGTGACTTGCTGATGGCCCCGACGAGCTTCCGGAGCGCCTGGGACATCAACCGGGCCTGCAGGCCCACGTGCGCATCGCCCATCTCGCCTTCCAGTTCGGCCCGCGGCACCAGCGCCGCCACCGAGTCCACCACGACGACGTCGATCGCGCCCGAACGCACGAGCATCTCGGCGATCTCGAGCGCCTGCTCACCGGAATCCGGTTGCGAGATCAGGAGATTGTCGATGTCCACCCCGACGTTGCCTGCGTATTCGGGGTTAAGTGCGTGCTCCGCGTCGATGAACGCCGCGACGCCCCCGCTGCGTTGCGCCTCGGAAATAATATGGTATCCGAGCGTCGTCTTGCCGGAAGACTCGGGGCCGTAGATCTCCACGACGCGCCCGCGGGGCACCCCGCCCACACCAAGAGCGATGTCCAGCGCCAGCGCACCCGTGGATATCACGTCCGCGGTCAGCTTGGCTTGGTGCTCGCCAAGCTTCATGATGGACCCTTTGCCGAACTGTTTTTCGATCTGGGTCAGAGCAAGATCAAGGGCCCGCTGCCGCTCGTTCATGCTGCGTTTCCTCCTGGCGCGATGGGATGGTTTTGGCTGGTTAAGTTGGCCCCACTGTACCAAACATATGTTCGTTTGTCAAGTCACTGGGTTGACTTCGCTGCCCGCATCTTCGCCAGACTGGCGGGGCAACCTGCTGACAGCATCCTCTCGTGGCATGCGATGCTCCTCACTCGACCGGCAGCGCGCCAAAGCGTGCGCTGCATATCTCTCGATACACCGCGCCCGACGGCAGCAGCGCACTCTCCATGACCGAGATCCCACCAACGCGTTGCGAACCCGCGACAGGGGCTGCGGGCCCCTTGAGACGCTCGGCGCAACCACTGAGATCCGGCGCCGCCCTTTCGGATCTGACGCGCGCCACCGTCACGTGCGCGTGAAACCCTCGCGCGTCCTGGCGAAACTGGCGTTCCACAAGCGCCGTGTCGAGCGCCTGCGAGAGCGCCGCCAGCCGTTCCGCGCCTGCGGCCACCCCCATCCACACGGTCCGAGGCCGCCGGAGGGACGGAAACGCCCCGCCACCGGCGAGCGTGATCGAGAACGCGGCCGACGCGGCCGCCGCGATGCGCGCGGCCTCGACCGCGCGCGCGACCTCCGGTTCCGTGATCTCGCCGAGAAATCGGAGCGTGACGTGCAGCGCCTCGCCTTCGACCCACCGGAGTGCGCCCGCCTCGACGCGCAGCGCGCGGCGCATCATCGAGAGCGCCGCGTCGCGCAGCGCCGGCGTGATCGGGACCGCTACGAAGATCCGACGCCGTCCCCCGTGACCCGGTGATGTCAACGCAACAACTGCAGCCTGATCATGTCGAGCGCCGTCTGAGACGCGAGATACTGGATGCCCGCGCGGCCCGGCTCCGTTCCGAACCGAACCTCCCGCACCTCCGTCCCTTCCGCGTGCGCGAGCGCGAGAAAGACCAAGCCGACGGGCTTCGCCTCGGTCCCGCCCGTCGGCCCGGCGATCCCCGTCGTCGCGATGGCCAGATCGGTCGCAGCTTGGCTGCGCACGCCCTCCGCCATCGCCCGGGCCACCTCCGCGCTGACCGCGCCGTGCCGCTCGACCAACGATTCCGGAACGTAGAGCCAGCGGTGCTTCGCCGCGTTGCTGTATGCGATCACCCCTCCGTCGAGGTACGCCGACGCGCCGGGCGTTCGCGCGAGCCGGTGCGCGATCAGCCCGGCCGTACAGGACTCCGCGACGGCGACCGTCACGCCCCGCTGCGCCAGCAACCGGGCGACGACCTCGTCGATCGTGGCGTCGCCGACCACGTAGATCGCGTCGCCGAGACGTTCCCGCAGCGCGGCCTCCGTCTGGTCGAGCAGCGGTTCCACCGCCGCGTCCGTCCCCCGCGCGGTAATCCGCACGTGGCACTCCCCCGTGTGCGCGTACGGCGCGATCGTTGGGTTGGTGCTCGCGCGCATCAGGTCGCGAAGCCGGTCCTCCACGGCGGACTCGCCCAAGCCGATGATCCTGACGACGCGGGACCGAATGACCTCGTCGCCGACCAGTCCCCGTGCTCGCAGATAGGGGACGACGTGGTCCTCCATCATGCCCTTCATCTCACGGGGCACACCGGGAACAAAGACGATCGTCTTTCCTTCGTGCTCCACGATCACGCCAGGGGCGCTGCCTCGCGTGTTCGGCACCATGTGCGCGCCCCTCGGCAACATCGCCTGCTTGACCTGCTGCGAGCTCAGCGGACGGTTGCGGCGCCGAAAGAACTCCTGGACGTGCGTCCAGGCCTCCTCGTGACGCTCCATCGGAAGCCCGAGCAGTTCCGCGACGGCCGCGACCGTGAGGTCGTCGTCGGTCGGACCCAGGCCTCCCGTGGACACCATGAGATCGACCCGACCGAGCGCATTCGCGAAGACTTCCTGCACGCGCCCGACGTTGTCGCCGACGGTGGACCGATAGTACACGGCGATCCCGAGCGTGGCCAGAAGCGTGCACAGGTACTGGGCGTTGGTGTCGACGATCTGTCCTAACAGATGCTCGGTCCCGACCGACACGATCTCGGCCTTGATCATCGCTCTCCCCTCTCCAGGAACGTACGGGCGTCGGGCCGTCCGTCGAACGATCTGCGGCGTCGAATCGGGCTCACGGTGTCAGCGCGGTGTAGGTCTCGTCCACGACGTCTCCCGGGTTGCCAAGGCGACCGACCGACCGGCCGTTCACGGTCAGGGTCAAGGCGCTCGCGTTCCCGATTCGCAGGGTCAACTGGCGCTTGGCCTGCCAGACCTGCTGGTCGCCGGCGCTGAGGAACCCCTCGAACACTGTCACGCCATCGGCCACTGCCCGAACCCAGGAACGGTCGGTGGCCACCGCTGCAACCGTCACGGGCGCGGCGGACATGATCGCCTGCAGCGGCACCGCGGATCCGGGCTGACTCGCGCCGGGTGCCGGAGACGTCCCGGTTGCACCACCGGGCCCAGACGGCGGCGTTGCCGCGGTCGCCGGCGGTGCCGTGACACTCCTGGCGGATGGTGTCCCCGTCGAACTCGTCCCGGCGGCCGCGGGTCCCTGACTCGCACCCGGTACGGTAGACGGCGCCGCGGACGGCGAGGTCGTGGACGCGCTCCCCTGGGACGTCGGTTCGGGGGTGCCGGTGAACTGGCGGAGTTGACCGTACAGAATGTACGCGATCACCGCGGCTCCGCACAACAACACGAGCGAGGCTCCGATCACGAATCGCCGTGCGCGCGAGCGCGGGGTCACCGGGGTGATCCGAACGTCCACCGGCGACGCGCGCACGGCAACCCTGGCGCCGAGCGGCATCGGATACATCGAGGCGATCTCCTCGGGCGGCAGCCCGAGATGGGACGCGTACGCGTTGAGAAAACCCCGAACGTAGGCCGGGCCGGGCAGCCGGTCGAACGCTTCCTCCTCGAGCGCTTCCAGGTACCGCCGACGGATGCGCGTGGCCGCTTCCACATCGTCCAGCGAGAGGCCCCGGGCCTCGCGCGCGTTCCGCAACCGCTCGCCGATGCCAAGAATGTTCATCGCGCCAGCGGTGTTCTTGGACGAGAAATCAGTTTCCTGCGGCGCGCGCGCTCGTGGGGCGATCCCGTCTTACGCGTCGTCCGCGTCCGCCGCGTCGGGCCGCGGGACGCCCTCGCGCAGCACGCGCTCCAGATCGTCCACGCCCACCAGGACGTCGCGCGGGCTGCTCCCCTGCGACGGTCCGACGATCCCCTTCTCCTCCAGCTGGTCCACCAGGCGCGCCGCACGCACATAGCCGATGCGCATCTTGCGCTGCAGAAGCGACACAGACCCGTAGCCCGAACGGACCACCAGCCGAGCCGCGTCTACGAGGAGCGCGTCATCCGCCGGGGCGTCCTCGGAAGGCGCCACGTCCCCGGCTTGCACCAGCGATTCGACGTACGCGGGCTCTCCCTGCGCGCGCCAGAACGCGACGAGACGCTCGGTCTCCGCGTCGCTGATGAACGCACCCTGGACCCGCATCGGCCGCGCCGCGCCGATCGGCGCAAACAGCATGTCGCCCTTCCCGAGCAGCCGCTCCGCGCCCGGGTGATCAAGGATCGTCCGGCTGTCCACGAGCGAGCTCACCGCGAACGCGATACGGGACGGGATGTTCGCCTTGATGAGCCCGGTGATCACGTCCACGGACGGCCGCTGCGTGGCGACCAGGAGGTGAATACCCGTGGCGCGCGTCATCTGGGCGAGCCGGCAGATGATCTCCTCGAAGTCGGCGGGCGCGACCATCATCAAATCCGCGAGTTCGTCGACGATGATCAGGATGTAGGCGAGCGGGCGATCCGGATGCTGGGCGTTAAATGCCTGGATGTTCCGCACACCGTCCGCCGCGAACATCTCGTAGCGGCTCTCCATCTCCTGGACCGCCCAGCGCAACTTCGCGGCGGCCTCGCGGGGCCCGGTCACTACCGGGCTCAGCAGATGGGGAATGCCGTTGTAGTTCGTCAGCTCGACCCGCTTTGGATCAATCATCAGGAAGCGGACCCGCTCGGGCGTGGCCCGGAACAGGATGCTGGCGATCATGCTGTTAAGCATCACGCTCTTGCCCGCGCCGGTCGCGCCTGCGATCAGCAAGTGGGGCATCGTCACAAGATCCGTCACCACCGGGGCGCCGGCCGTGCCCTTGCCGATCGCGACCATGAGCGGTGACCGCGCGGATCGGAACTCTTCGCTCGCGACGACCTCGCGCAGGTGGACGAGGCTCGCCCGCTCGTTGGGCAGCTCCACGCCGACCGCGGACTTCCCGGGGATCGGCGCCTCGAGGCGAACGCTGCTGGCCGCAAGCGCGAGCGCGATGTCGTTCTGGAGGCTGGTGATCTTCTGCACTTTCACGCCGGGCGCGGGCTGCAACTCGTAGCGCGTCACGACCGGCCCCATCTCCCACCGCACCACCCGCGCG
>DATGJN010000023.1 GCA_035295165.1 bacterium | reverse complement strand
CGACGAGCTGGTCCTTGCTGTGAGCTTCAAGACCACGAACCTGATCGAGAGCGTGATGAGCCGCCTTGAGGCACGGACCCATCGGGTCACCCACTGGCGGACCAGTGATCAGAAGCTGCGCTGGTGCGCCGCCGCGCTCTGGGCGATGGAGCGGCAATTCCGCCGCGTCAAGAACTACCGGCACCTCCCCTTGCTGAAACAGGCGCTGCAGACCAAACTCGTGCTCACATCCACCGCGGCCTAACCACCGCGACACCACGCGGCATCGCCTGTATTTCAACTACGTTCGGGAGTGCGCTGGTGAAACTGACGAGAACCTGCGGGTGAAAGTCCCGCCCGGTCAGCGCCGTAGCGGGCAGGCCGGTACCGAGTCTTGCGGGCGTCGCGGTAACGCGCGGTCCGAAGCGTAGACAGGGATCATGTGGGGTGCCGTGCAACCAGCCTCGATAAGTAGAATCTCGCGAAGGCTGAGGTGCTTCCCAACACCGAAGGCTGCATGTGGGCCATCGTTAGGCGGGATGGTCTCGCTTCGCCGGGGTGGGTGGCGGTATCACGTATGTGTGCAAGTACACCCAAATTCCCGCACGTTCTGAACAGGCAAATTCCCGCAGGCGGGTGGTGCGTAGGTCAGGATGGTGTGGCACCTCCGGAAGTGGAGTGGGGGTGAGTCGGCGTGTCGGGCCGCGGCCCGAGTAGGGCGCCGAGTTCGCGGAGGGGATAGCTCCGGCCGTCGATGTGCAGGACCTGGACGTGGTGGAGCAAGCGGTCCAGGATCGCGGTGGTCAAGATCTCGTCATCGGCGAAGACGGCCGGCCAGTCGCGCACGTGCTTGTTCGAGGTGAGCACGATGCTCCCGCGTTCATAGCGGGCGGAGACGAGTCGGAAGAAGAGATTGGCTTCACTACGGTCTAACGGGCGGAAGCCGACCTCGTCGACGATGAGGAGCGCCGAATTGAAGTAGCGCTTGGCCCGGAGCCGCGCCGGCGGGACGGCGGCATCGGCCCGGAGCACGTGCATGAGATCGTCGAGCACGAAGTGGCTCACCGAAAAGCCGTTCTTGATCGCCTTGACGCCTAACGCCGTGGCGAGATGGCTTTTCCCGACGCCTGGCGGCCCCAGAAAGAGCACGTTCGTCTTCTCCCGGATGTAGCTGCACGTCGCCAGCGTCTCGATCTGGCGGCGATCGACGCGGGGCTGAAAGCTCCAGTCGAAATCCTCGAGGGTCTTGCCGGTGGGGAGCCCCGAGAGCTTGAGCATCGTCGTCACACGCCGCTCGTCCGTGCGCTCGAGCTCGCCCGTGAGCACGAGCTCGAGGAAGCTGAGCGGCGAGAGCTGTTCCCTGGTGCACTGCTCGACCAAGTCCGAGAGACAGCTCGCCGGATAGTCGAGGCCTAACGTCGCCAGCTTCGCGGCAACCGGATCGAGCGTCACCACCGGTGCCTTCTTGGGGAGGGGACTCATCGCCGCGCCTCCTCGACCAAGGTGCGCCAATAACGCAGCTCGGCAAAGACGCGAGCCAAGCCGTTGATTACTTCCGCTCTGGTCACCCAATTAAGGGAACAGTCAAACTGGCCCTTGCCGTGGGCGCTGTTGCCGGACCTGAAGAGGAAGGTGGTAGGCTCGCTCTTGCCGAAGGGGAGGAAGTGGTGTTTTCGGGAAGCAAGATCTCGAGCGCTCTCGCGAAAGTACTCAAGATCGAACGAAGGGAGCTAGGCAACAGAATTGAAGCGATTAAGAAGGCGGCTGGTCTTTCGGGCAAGGAGAACGTAATCATTACGAATCACGGAAACGTGTTTAGCAAGGCGACGAAAGAGTTCCTAGAAGTCATCTCACAAATGAAATTATGAAACCTGCTGGCATCCGGCATGCTGTCGTCTCAACATCATCTGCACCCGAGGCGACCGATGGATTTGACCGATGCCCAGTGGGCCGTGCTCCATCCGCTGCTGCCGCGGCCGCGCATCCGACGCGATCGACGCGGTCGGCCGTGGCGTGATCCGCGCGACGTGCTGAACGGGATTCTCTGGATCCTGCGCACGGGCGCGCCGTGGGCCGACCTCCCCGCTCGCTATCCCTCGCCCAAGACCTGTCATCGGCGGTTCCAACACTGGCGAGCGGACGGGACGCTCGAGGCCGTGCTGCGCGCGCTCGCGCAGGATTTGGAGGAACGCGGGCAGCTCGATCTCTCCGAATGCTTCATCGACGCCACCTACGCGGGGGCGAAAAAAGGAGCGCCTGTGTCGGGCCCACCCGCCGCGGCAAAGGGACCAAGATCATGGCAGTGGCAGACGGCGCTGGTCTTCCTCTCAGCGTATCCATCGCAAGTGCTTCGCCGAATGAGGTCACGCTCGTCGACGCCGCGCTCGACGCCCTCCTAACGGAGGGAACGCCGGCGCACCTCATCGGCGACAAGGCGTATGACAGTGACGCGCTCGACGCCCGCTTGCGGCAGGAACGCCGGATCGAGATGATCGCGCCGCATCGCCGCCGGCGCCGCCGCCCGCGCACCCAGGATGGGCGGGCGCTCCGGCGCTATCGCCGCCGCTGGAAGATCGAACGGCTCTTCGCCTGGCTGCACAACTTTCGTCGGTTAGTCACCCGCTACGAACGCCATGCCGCCAACTTCCTCGCCTTCGTCCAGCTGGGCTGCATCGTGATCCTGCTGCGGCAATTTCCATTTGTGAGATAGGTTCTAGACAACCTGCACGATGTACATCCGAACAAGTGATAGTTGTGACATTCATCATTACCATTCTTTCTGTGGATGCTCGAGAGGCCTACGAAGGTCGCTCACCGCCACTTCTCGTCGAGCCGGTAGTAGTCGACGGACTCGAGGACGCGAGAGCGGGCAATATCTCGGCGCTCCGCCGGTTCCCGAATGTGCCAACGGGTGGCCTCGCGTATCACATGCTACTCGACGAAGATGGCTATCAGTCGTCCAACGCGTTTTTCGAATATGCTAAGGACCCTGATGAAGCGGCGTTCCTAGCGATACCGAGACGACTTAGAGCGCAGTTTGCAAACGTACTACGCGACCTTATTGAACTGTCTCCGACTCGGCGGGCTGTACTCATTCTGGAAGACAATGGGCACGTTACGGACCCAGAGCTCACCGCAGAAGAAATCCGGACCATTGAGCGCCTCGGTCCGATTTCGCTGACTGAATTTTGGCATGCAGCGGATCGCCATGTGATACGTGAAGATTCCGTCGTTGTAATCGGAACATGGTGAATCGAGACTCGACGCAGGAGGTGTGTAATGAAGAAAGAGGAGGTAGGTTCAACGGTCAGCGCAACGCTGGCTGATCTTACGATGATGATAGCGAGAGCGCGCTCTGCCGCACAAATCGATTTCTTGCTGGCGAGCTGTTAGTCAACCCGGGCGCGACTCTCGACCGGCATCACGTGTGCCGTGACACGCCGCCCATCCCGCAACACCACCGCCTCCACCCGCTCCCCAATCCTGTCTTCCGTTAGCACTCGCTGCAGGTCGTCGATCCCGCTCACCACCTCCTCTGCGAGCCCGATGATGATGTCCCCCGCCCGCAACCCGCCCCGCTCCGCCGGACTCCCACGCTCCACACCCGTCACCAACACCCCGCCCGCCGCCGCGAGATGCTCGAGCGCCGCCCGCCGCCGCGACAACGGTATCGTCTGCCCCACCACGCCCAACCAACTCCGCCTCACTCGCCCGTCCCGAATCAACCGCGGAATTACGAACCGCGCCGTATCAATTGGTATCGCAAAACAAATCCCCTGCGCCCCCTGAATAACGGCCGTGTTCACGCCGATCACCTCGCCCCGCGAGCTCACCAACGGTCCGCCGGAATTGCCGGGATTCAAAGCAGCATCGGTCTGAATAATCCCGTCTATGAGCCGACCCGACTCCGCCCGCATGGTCCTGCCTAACGCAGACACCACGCCCGCCGTCACGGTCGCCTGAAACCCGAGCGGATTCCCGATCGCGATCACCAGCTGCCCCGGCCTGAGCGCCTTGGACTCGCCTAACGGCGCCGCCACCAGCGCCGGCCCGTGCACCCGCACCACTGCCAGATCGGTATCCGGATCGTCCCCCACGAGCTCCGCCGCCATCGCCGTACCGTCCGGCAACGTGCACTTGATCGACTCCGCACCGTGCACCACGTGGCTGTTCGTCAACACGAACCCGTCCGGCGTGAACACGAACCCCGACCCCGTTCCC
>DATGJN010000022.1 GCA_035295165.1 bacterium | reverse complement strand
CCAACCCCGCGTTCGACAAGCTGGCCGACGCCGCGCGGACCGCCCTCGACCCGGCCGCGCGCACCGGCTTGTACGCTCAGGCGCAGGCGATCCTCCAGACGGACGTGCCGGCGGTGGCGCTGTGGCAGGTGTACGCGTTGTACGGCGCGCGCAAGGACTTGCACTGGCAGCCGACGCCAGACCAGCAGATGTTCGTCTCCCAGATGCACCTCGCCAAGTGAACTCCTGCGCGTAGCGGCCGGGGATGGCGAGGTTCCTGCTCGTTCGCGTGGCCCACGCCGTCCTCGTGGTCTGGGGGGTCGCCACCCTCGTGTTTGTCGTCCTGCACCTCTCCGGCGACCCGACGCTGCTCATGGTCCCGCAGGGATCGCCGCTCTCAGCGATCACTCGGCTCCGCCACGAGCTGGGCTTCGATCAGCCGCTGTCCACGCAGTATGCCCGGTTCGTATCGAACCTCGTCCGCGGCGATCTCGGCGACTCGCTGTGGCAGGAGCGGCCGGCGATGAGCATCATTGAAGAGCGGCTTCCGGCCACAGCGGAACTCGCCGGCGCGGCGCTCGCCGTGGCGTTGGTGGCCGGCCTCGGCGTCGGTGTTCCCGCCGCGCTCTGGCGCGGCGGGTGGTTGGACCGGGCCGCGATGACGCTCGCGCTCCTGGGCCAGGCGATGCCCGCGTTCTGGCTCGGCTTGCTGCTGATCATGCTGTTCGCCGTCCGGCTCCACTGGCTGCCGCCGTCGGGGGCCGGCGGCTGGCCGCATCTCGTGCTCCCCGCGCTGACGTTGGGCTCCCTGCCGACGGCGACGTTCGCACGCATGACGCGCGCCGCGGTGCTCGAGGAAACGGGACAGGACTATGTTCGCACCGCCCGCGCCAAGGGCGCGTCGCGCCGCCGCGTCATCGCGGCGCATCTGGCCCGCAACGCCGCGATCCCGATCATCACGGTCGTCGCCCTGGAGATCGCCAATCTCCTCGGCGGCGCGGTCATCACGGAGAGCATCTTCGCTTGGCCGGGGCTCGGCCGGCTCGTGCTCGATGCGATCGCCGCTCGGGACTACACGGTCGTCCAGGCGGCGGTGTTCGTCGGCGCGGTCGTCTTCGTCTCCACGAGCCTCGTCGCGGACGTCCTGTACAGCGTGGCGGATCCCCGCATCCGGCTCGGGTAGGCCGTCGGTGCGACGACTTCGCCGCCATCCACAGGGGCTTGCCGGGCTCGCCGTGCTCCTCGCGGTCGCGGTGAGCGCCGTCGCGGCGCCCATCCTCGCGCCGCACGATCCCGTGCAGCAGGATCTGCTGCGACGCCTGCTACCTCCTGGCACGGCGCGGGATGGCGCGGCGTACCTGCTTGGGACCGACTCGCTCGGCCGCGACGTATTGTCGCGAATCATCTACGGCGCGAGAGTTTCGCTCACGGTGGCGATCGTCGCCGTCGGGATCGCTGGCCTCACCGGCGTCTCCGCCGGGGTGCTCAGCGCCTACTACGGGGGCGTGGTCGACGCCGGGTTGATGCGGCTGGCGGACGTGATTCTCTCCGTGCCGTTTCTGCTGTTGGCGATCGCCACCGTTGCGGTGCTGGGCCCCAACTTCCTCGACCTGATCTTCGTCCTGGGGTTGACCCGATGGCCGCGTTACGCGCGGGTCACGTACGCGCAGGCGCGCGCGCTGCGCGAGCGCGAGTTCGTTCAGGCGGAGGTCGCGGTGGGCGCGGGCGATGGGCGCATTCTGTTCCGCCACATCCTGCCGAACGTGCTCTCGCCGGTCATCGTGATCGCCACGCTCGAGGTCGGGCTGGTCATCATCTTCGAGGCGGCGCTGAGCTTCCTCGGGCTCGGGGTGCAGCCGCCGGTCCCGAGCTGGGGCGCCATGCTGAGCGAAGGGCGGGACTACCTCGCGAACGCCTGGTGGCTCGCGACGTTCCCTGGGCTTGCTATCATGCTGACGGTCCTCGCCGCGAACCTGCTCGGCGACGCCGCCCGGGATGCCCTCGATCCGCGCGGGCTCTCGGGGGCCGCGTTCTAGCCCGCCGCCCCCGCGTCGATCATTTCAGGGACTCGAGATAGTTCAGTAAGGCGTTTAGGGCCTCCGGGCTGATGTGCGAAAACGCCGGCATCCCAGTTGCGCCGTTCAGAATCGTCGTCTGCAGCTGCGCCCGCGTGAGGAGGCCGCCGATGTGGGACAGGTTGGGTCCGGCCGTGCCCCCCACCCCCGCGATCGTGTGGCAGCCGGCGCACCCCTGGGTTTGGAACTCGCGCGCGCCCGGGGGAACCGCTGCGCCGCCCGCCGCCGCAGGCGCCGGGGCCGACCCGGGCGAGCGCGCGCCGAGGTACGTGAGCCCCATCACCGCGACGATGGCGATCACCGCGGACGCCATTGCGATCGGCCGGCGGACCGGATGTCGCTCCGGCGAGCGATCGTAGAACGGCAGCAGCAACAACACCAGCACGACCCCGAGCACGATGAGGAAGATCCCGAGCGGTTCCCACTGCCCTTGCAGATACCAGAGCAGCTGGAAGAAGTCGAGGAAATACCACTCCGGGCGCGGCACGTACGTCGTCGCATTGGGATTGGCGGGCGGCTCCAGCGGGGTGCCGAGGGTCAGCGCCAGGGCCGAGACCGCAAGAAACAGCAAGAGGGCAAACACCGCGTCCTTCAGGATCGAGACGTAGAATGGGTGCCCGGCCTGCTTCTCCATCGCGTACTGCCGCTCGTACACCTCTCGCCGAGGCAGCCCGGCCGCGTCGGCGCCGAGGTCGAGCGGCCGACGGCGCGGAGGAGCGGCGATGCCCTGACGGATCACCATGA
This sequence comes from bacterium, assembly GCA_035295165.1. Taxonomy (NCBI): domain Bacteria; species bacterium. The sequence continues at coordinate 38,688 of DATGJN010000022.1, read as the reverse complement.
AGAGGTGCGCCGCCACGAAGAGCGCGAGTGCCGCCGGCAGCAGCCAGATGTGAAATGCGTAGAAGCGCTGCAGCGTGAGCGCGCCGACCGCCGTCCCGCCGCGCAGCACGCGCAGCGCCCAGTCGCCGACGAACGGCCCGGCACCGGCGATGTTCGTGCCGACGACGGTCGCCCAATACGCCTTCTGATCATACGGCAGCAGATACCCAGTAAACGCAAAGGCCAGCACCAGGAACAGCAGCACCACGCCGGTGATCCACGTGGTTTCGCGCGGGTACTTGTAGGCGCCGTAGGCGAACGTCCGGAGCATGTGCACGCCGATGACGACGACGAGTATGCTGGCGGACCACAGGTGGATGCCGGCCACGTACTTGCCGAACGGGACCTGCTCGTTGATGAACTTGATGCTCTCGTACGCGTGCTCGGTGGACGGTGCGTAGTAGACCGTCAGAAAGATCCCGGTCGCGAACTGGAGCACGAGAAGGAACAACGTCGCACTGCCGAAGACATGGAACCATCCGATGCCTTTCGGCACCTTCCGGTCAAGGAAGCCGTGCCACAGCGGCATCACGTTCAACCGCTCGTCCACCCACGCGACCGCTCGACGCCACATCGCTAGGTCCCCGGCAGTTCGAGGGCGCCCATGTACAGCACGCCTGCGTCCACCTTGACCGCGTAGCGGTCCAAGGGGCGTGGCGGAGGCCCCGAGAGAACGTGCCCGTCACCGTCAAACACGCCGCCGTGACAGGGGCACAGGAACCGCCCCGCGGCTTGATTCCAGCGCACCGGGCACCCCATGTGCGTGCAGTGGATGTCATAGATCGTGGCGCTGTCCGGTCCGGACCGCCGGACGTAGACGGTCACCGGCATGTCCGATTGGATCCATCCTTCCTGCACCGGCAGGCGCACGGTCGTGAGGACCGCGTCGCCCTGCGGCATCGGTCCGAGGTCGCCGACGCGCACCCACGGCTCGCGCGACCGCGGGGTCGGCGGAATGGACCGCCCCAATAGCCCCCACGACGACTTGCCGCGAACGGCGGGACCGAACAGGAAGACGACCAGGGGGACGACGAGCGCGGCCGAGATAAATCCCACGATCGCACCGAGCGCCGTCATCACAGCCTGACGCCGAGTCGATCGACCCTCCTGGGGCTCATCCTGCGCCATGCAATCCCGCCTCCTCGTTGCCCAAATCTCGCGCGCGGCCGGCCCGACGCCCGCCAGGTCTGCCCGAGGCGCGTAGCCCGCTACTGCGCTTTCGCGTGTGTTTGCAAATACTTCAACACGAGGGAGAGATCATCCCCGCTCAGCCCCGCGCGATCGGCCATGTTCTGAATATTGCCGGGCCATTGGTTGGCGGTGTATTGGTCCGTGGCGTAGAGCGAGTGACACGTGCTGCAGTGCGCCTCGTACACCTGGCGCCCGTGTGTCCACACCGTCTGCACGTCCGCGGTGAGCGCGTTGGCAGCCACCCACCCGCTGATTGTGACCTGCGTCCAGACGGTTCCGTAACTGTCCTTCGTCTGCGAACCGGTCTGCCGCTGCGCCTGATCGGGCGCGCTCAAATTGGCCAGCGCGATGCGCACGCCGACTGCGGCCACGACGGTGTTGCTGCCCGCCGCTGACCACCCCTGCACACTCACGTGCGCGTCGGTTCCCCGGCTTTCGGTCACCGACACCGGCGTGCCGGGAGTCAGCGTGCCGACGACGGCCCCGCCGGGGTCCTTTCGGAGTTGGGCCGTTCCGGCAGTGTAGGCCGTCTTCCCCGCCGCAGCGGGCGCCGCTGCCGCCAGGAGCGGCGCGGCCGTGGCAACCGGCGTCGCTCCCGTCGCATTGGCGCGAGCAGAGGCGTCCGCCCTTCCGGCCGACTCCATCCACCCCGCGCTTGACCCCACGAGCCCGACCGCGGCCACGACCATCGTCAGAACGGCCCATCGCTTCCCTACCGTCATGCGCACGGCTCCCTTCACGTAGTGTCGCCCCTCCGCGCTCCGGTGATGCGCTTACCCGTCGACGTGTTGCCCCGCGGGACCAGCGAGCGCACGACGAAGCCAGGTCTGATCACGCCGGAGATAACCCTCGAGCATCCCGGCGGCGGCGCGGTAGAAGTCCGTTGCGCCGGCGCGCTCAACATCCGCCGCCCACCGGGGCACCCACGGCAGCAGGTGCCCCTCGAGAAACTCCAGCTGGCGCCGCCATTCCGCAGCCTGAACCGGGTCGCGCTCCCCGCCGCGCGCCTCGCCCCGTTCGACCAGATACCGCATGATCGCCAACTCGACCGCGAGGTGGTCCGCCGGCGCGCCGAACTCTTCCCCGACCTGGATGCCCTCGCTCCGCAGCAACTCGGAAATCTGGGACAGTGCTTCCCCGTAGAATCGGCGGGTCGGGGTAGTGTAGACGGACTCATACGGCGGCGCGAGCCCCGGCCCAGGTCCGATGAACAGCCGGGCGTAGTCCACCGCGAGCTCCTCCACCGTCGCCGCGGGATCCTGACCGTCGGCCGCCGCAAGGCACTGCAGCAGCGCCGTGGCCTCCGCCTCGATGCCGCAGTCGACCGCGAGCTCCCGTAACGACTCTCGCGTACTCGTATTACACAGGCGCGCCCACCCTTCCTGGGTGAGTTCGCGCGCAAAGACCCCGGACAGCGTGGCGTAGAGCGCCGCCCGCTCCTCCGTCCCGGGAGCGCCGGCGTCCTGCAGGTCACGACTCATCTGGCCCCTCCGCGCTGTCACGCTCCCGGCGGCGGCGTGAATGCCGTCACCGCTGGCGGGGCGCCCACGTACTTCTCCACCTGAACGAGCGAAGAGTTCGACGGGTTCCCATCGGCCAACCGGGAGCTCGGCGCGTCGGTCGTGACCATGTTCACATTGCCGTGGCGGTCCAGCGTCCCCACCTGACCGGGCGTGAGCGGATCGTACCACCCTCCCTCCCGCATGGCCGCGACCCCACGACGCGTTCTCGCCGTGACCACCGCCCCGGCCAGTGTCTGCCCCCGATCGTTGAACACGCGCACGATGTCGCCGTTTGCGATGCCGCGCGACGCCGCGTCCGCCGGGTTGATCCAGATCGGCTCACGGCCGCTCACCTCGTATTGGCGACGCAGCCCGGTCTCGTTCAGTTGCGAATGCAGCCGGTCTTTCGGATGCGGCGTCACCAAGTGCAGCGGGTATCGGGCCGCCAGCGGGCTGCCCAGCCATTCGGCCCGCGGGATCCACGCCGGGTGCGGCGGGACATCATCGTACTTGAACGACGCGATCGTCTCCGAGTAGATCTCGATCTTGCCGGACGGGGTCGAGAGCGGTCGGTTGACGGGATCGGCGCGGAACCCCGCGTATGCGACCGCCTGGTTCGAGCTATCCGGCACCGCGAACTCGAGATAGCCGCGCTGCCAGAACGCGTCAAAATCGGGCAGCGTGAGCCCCCGGGCTTTCCCCGCCTGTTGTGCCGCGCCGTAGAACTGCCGCAGCCAGGCGATCTCGTCCTTGCCCTCGGTGAACTGCGGTCCGATGCCCAACCGTGTCGCCAGCGCCGCACAGATGTCGAAATCGTTGCGGGCCTCGAACAGCGGCGGCACGACCTGCTGCATCGCGATGATGAACTTGTCCGTCCCCACAAGGTCGTTGCGCTCGAGCGTCGTCGTGGCGGGGAGCACGATGTCCGCGTGTTTCGCCGTCGCCGTCCAGACGAAGTCGTGGACGATCGTAACCTCCGGGCGCTGCCACGCCTGGACCAGGCGGTTGGTATTCTGCGAGTGGTGGAACGGATTGCCGCCGGCCCAGTACACCAGCTTGATGTCCGGGTACGTGATCTGCCGCCCGTCGTAGTCGATCGTCTTACCGGGGTTCAGCAGGAGGTCCACCCACATGCTGACCGGCACGATGTCCTTGACCGGGTTCGCGCCCGCGGCGAGCCCGGGCACGCCGGGGGCGCTGCCGATCGGGGCCCCCAAACCGCTCGGGAAGTTGACCTGGGCGCCTCCGCCCGGCAGCCCAAACTGCCCGAGCATGGCCGAGAGGGTGATCATCATCCACACCGGCTGTTCACCGTAGGCGGCCCGCTGCAGGGAAAACCCGCCGACGAGCGCGGTGCGCGACTTCGCCATCCGGCGCGCGAGCGTCCTGATCGTTGCGGCCGGCACCTCCGCAATCGCGGCGGCCCACTCCGGCGACTTCGGCTCGTTGTCGGCCTTACCGGTCAGGTAGTCGGCGAACCGGTCGAATCCCACCGTGTACTTCGCGAGGAAGTCCTTGTCGTAGAGATTCTCCGTGTACAGGACGTGCGCAAGCCCCAGCATGAGTGCCGTGTCCGTGTTCGGACGAATCGCGATCCGCTCGGTCTTCAGGTACTGGTCCGTGTCGCTCTCCAGGGGATTCACCGACACCACGGGAGTCCGCTTGTCCCGCAACTGTGTCAGCCACCCCTTGTCGAGGTGCCGACCGTCCCCGGACACGATCTCGGCCGTGACTAGCGGATCGGTGGCGAACAGGACGACGAGGGTGCTGTTCTGCACGATCGTCGTCCATGCCGACGCGAGCGGACGGGGATCGCCCAGCACGTGCGGGGTGATCACCGGCAGCACCGGTGCGCTGTAGGTGTTCACATACGAGACATACCCGCCGAACAGGCCGAGCAAGCGCTGCAGCGTTTGGGTGGCGCCATTGAACTTGCCGGGGCTCTGCCACCCGTAACTGCCGCCATAGATCGCACGGTTGCCGTACTGGCTCTTCACCCGGCGCAGCTCACCCGCCACGAGATCCAGCGCGTCGTCCCACGACACGCGGACGAACGGCTCAGCCCCCCGCTTGGTGGTGTCGCTCCGCGACCGGTCCCGGTAGAACCCCTGCCGGATCATCGGATATTTGATACGGTTCGGCGCATAGAGGATGTCCGGGATCGCGGCGACCATGCGGTTCGGGTTGGAATCCCCCGCAAACGGCATCGTCCGCACCACGCGTCCGTTGACGACGTCTGCGGTGAACACCCCCCAGTGCGCGGCGTTCAGGCGCGTCACGGTGGTGCCCCCCGAAGCGGCCGCGGCCCCGGGCACGAGCCGAATCAGCGGCGCCGCCACGAGCCCGCCCACGGCGATGCCGCCCTGCTTCAGTAGTGCCCGTCTTGTCAACGTCTGCATGTCCGTCCTCCCCTATGGCGATCAGATTTGCGATCAGGTCGAGTGCGCCGCATGCTCTGGCCCGGCGCCAGGCCCGCTGGTAGTCCTGTTCGCGCACGAGGCGGGCCACCCGGCGCAGGGCGGCCCGCGGTGGTGCAGCGCCCCATCGACACCCTCCGCGCGTATTATGCCCGGGCTAGGCTCCCCGCGGCGGCGCAAACGCCGTCACCGCCGGCGGCGCGCCCGTGTACTTCTCGATCTGCACCAAGATCGAGTTGCTGGGGTTGCCGCCGGACATCCGCGAGCTTGGGGCGTCCGTGCTCACCGCATTCACGTCTCCATGCCCGTCCAGCGTACCTGGCAGGCCGGCCGTCAGCGGATCGTACCATCCCCCCTCGTTCAGCACGACGACGCCGCGACGCGTCCGGGCCGTCACGACCGCACCGGCCAGAGTCTGACCGCGGCCGTTGAACACCCGCACGATGTCGCCGTTCGCGATCCCACGCGCCGCGGCGTCCGCCGGGCTGATCCAGACCGGCTCGCGCGCCCCGACCTCGTACCGCTGCCGCAGCCGAGTCTCGTCCAGTTGCGAGTGCAGCCGGTCCTTCGGATGACTGGACAGGAGATGCAGCGGATACTGCGCGGCCTGCGGGCTGCCGAGCCACTCCGACGGCGGAAGCCAGGTCGCATGTCCGGGCACGTCGTCGTACTTGAACGACGCGACCGTGTCGGAGTAGATCTCAATCTTGCCCGACGGGGTGCCGAGCGCGTGATTGGCCGGGTCCGCCCGGAAGTCCGCGTACGCGACGACCTGGTTGGCCTGATCCGGCACCGGGAACTCGATGTACCCGCCCCGCCAGAACGTGTCGAAGTCGGGCAGGTCGAGTCCTCGGGCGTTCCCCTGCTGTTGAACCGCCGCGTAGAACTGCCGGAGCCACGCCATCTCGTCCTTCCCCTCGGTGAACTGCGACCCAAACCCGAGGCGCTCGGCCAACGCGGCGCAGATCGCGAAATCGTCGCGCGCCTCGAACAGCGGCGGCACGACCTGCTGCATCGCCATGATGAAGCGATCCGTGCCGAGGATATCGTTGCGCTCGAGCGTCGTCGTCGCCGGCAGCACGATGTCGGCGTGTTTCGCGGTCGATGTCCAGACGTAATCGTGCACGATCGTGACTTCGGGGCGGCGCCACGCCTGGATCACGCGGTTCGTGTACTGCGCCTGGTTAAAGTGGTTCGACCCCGCCAAGTACACGAGCCGGATGTCGGGATAGGTGATCTTCCGCCCGTCGTAGTCGACGGTCTTGCCCGGGCTGGCCAGCAGGTCGATCCACTGGTTCAGCGGCACATAGTCCTTCACCGGGTTCGTCCCCGTGGGCAGCCCCGGGACCGCGGGGGCGCTGCCGAGCGGCACGCCGAGCGCGCCGGGGAAGTCACACTGCAGGCCTCCCCCGGGCAACCCGATCTGCCCGAGCATCGCCGCCAGCGTGATCAGCATCCACACCGGTTGTTCCCCGTGCGAGGCTCGCTGCAGGGAATACCCGCCCATCAACATCGTCCGCGACTTGGCCATGCGCCGCGCGAGGGTCCGGATCGTGGCGGCCGGGACATCCGTGAGCGGCGCCGCCCACTCCGGCGACTTGGGTTGACCGTCCGCCTTGCCGGTCAGGTACTCGGCGAACCGGTCGAACCCCACCGTATACTTCGCGAGGAAGTCCTTGTCGTGAAGATTCTCCGTGTACAGGACGTGCGCAAGCCCCAGCATGAGCGCCGTGTCCGTGTTTGGACGAATGGCGATCCGCTCGGGCCGGAGGTACTGATCCGTGTCGCCCTCGACCGGATTGACCGAGACGACCGGAATCTTCGAGTCACGGAGCCGCGCTATCCACTCCATGTCGAAGTGGCCGACGTTTCCGCCGGAGCGCATCTCAGCATTGCGAAGCGGATCGTACCCGAAGCACACCACCAGCGTGCTGTTCTTGATGATCACCGGCCACACCGACGCCCTTGGCGCCGCGTCGCCCAACACATGCGGGGTGATCACCGGCAACACCGGAGCGCTGTACGAATTGATGCGATAGACGTACCCGCCGAACAGCGTGAGGAGACGCTGGACCGCGGAGCCCGCGGGGTGAAAATTGCCGGGGCTCTGCCAGCCCTGCGCGGAATAGATGGCACGGTTCCCGTACTGGCTCTTCACCCGGCGCAACTCGGCCGCTGTGATGTCGAGCGCCTCGTCCCACGACACGCGGACGAACGGTTCGACGCCCCGCTTGTTTGTGTCGCTCCGCGACCGGTCCCGGTAGAACCCCTGCCGGATCATCGGGTACTTGATGCGGTTCGGGGCGTACAGCACGTCCGGCATCGCCGTGATCATGCGATTCGGATACGGATCCTTCGCGAACGGCAGCGCACGCACGAACCGGCCGTTTGCCACCTCAGCCGTGAACGATCCCCAGTGCGCGACGCTCAGGCGCGTGCCGGCAGACGCCGGGACCGCCGCGTTCCCCGGCACCGCTCGGACGAGCGGCGCAGCCACCAATCCGCCGACCGTCACCCCGCTCTGCCAGAGGAACCTGCGCCTCGTGATTGTCTGCACGGTGCATCCCCCTTTCGGGCGCGCACTCGTGGGCGCACCCGCTCCTACGCCGAATGCTATCAACGCCTCCCCCTGACCGAGTATCCGTCCGGGACCCGATTTCCCGTCGAATCCCGGGCCGCCCGCCGGCGGCGGGTCGGCCCAACTGCGCGAAGAAGAGGCTCGCGCCGGGTTCGCGACGAACGCATGACCGCGTGGAGCGTGATACGTCGGCGCTCCCCGAAGAGGAGGTCAGCGATGGCGTTACCGAACGCGTACGAGGAGTTCAAGCATGCCTATCCCGCGGTCTGGCAGGCCTACGACCGGCTGGGAGCGGCGGCGCACGCCGCCGGGCCGCTCGACGAGAAGACCAGGGCGTTCGTGAAGCTCGCGATGGCGATCGGCCGGCAGATGGAGGGCGCCACGCATGCGCACGTGAGGCTGGCGCTCCGGGCCGGCGCCACGCCGGATGAGATCCGCCACGTGGTCCTGCTCGCGGTCACCACACTCGGCTTCCCGGCGATGATGACCGTGCGCACGTGGGTGGAGGAGTCGCTCGCCGCCGGAGCCGGGTCGAGGTAAGACGGTCACCTCGAACGTTTCTGGCACCCGGAATCTGGCACCGTGAGCCGGCGGCGTCGAGCGCCCCCGAGCCGTCCGCAGATGTCGCGTCACAACGACAACAAGGCGCGTATCGATTCCGCCGCCGTGCGGGCCCAGTCGGGAGATCCCGGGCCTGTGGCGGCGCCCTACTCCCTTGGAGCGCCCTTGCCTGGCGTGTCGTACGGCACCACGGTCTCCTGATCGTTCGGGTCCGTGCGCGCGAGAATACCTCGCACCGTGGCATGGTCGCTCGGATTGTACGCAAGGTGGGGCACGCCGGCCGGAATGTACAGGAATTGCCCGGCCTTCACCGTCACGTGCTCGCGGAGGCCTTCCCCGTACCACATCCCCGCTTCCCCTTCGAGGACGTAGATCGCGGTTTCGTGTGTATGGCTATGGGCCTTCGACGTGACACCCGGCGGAATCACCACCGTGTGCATGCAGATCCCTTTCGAGTCGGCCGTCTGCGCCGAGATTCCGGCGACGTAATCGAAACCCTGCTTGCCGTGGTACCCCTCGTTGGGAGAGATCACGACGCACGTCGGGGGCCGGAGCATCGCGAGCGTCCTCCTGTCGACTTGTCCTCGTGTCCTTCTTTCCCCATCCGGCGCCGCGGGGCCTGGTGACCCTCCACCGGACCCTGCGCGGCTCGCTCGCGAGCGTCACGTGGCCCGACCAAGGCCGCGCCTCACGCGTGGCGCGTGTGACCGTCGTGGGGCTGCGATCGGAAGATCACGGCGCGGGTCGAACCCCGGCGGTGACGAGCGTTTCTAGCTGCCCAGGTACTTCGCAAACCACGCGATGGTCTTGGGCCACGCGTCCGTGGCCGCCGCGGCGTTGTACGCGGGGCCGGTGTCGTTGAAGAACGCGTGGCCTGCGTTCGGCTCGACGACGATCTCGTACGTGACGTGGGCCTGCCCGAGCGCCGCGCGCATCGCGGGAATACCGGCGTCTACTCGCTCGTCGAGCGCGCCGTAGAACGCCAGCACCGCCGCCCGGATGTGGGCGACACCGTCGAGCGACGGTGGGTTCGGTCCGTAGAACGGGACGACCGCCTTCAGGTCGCCGTTCTGCATGGCGAGCTGCCACGTCAGCCCGCCGCCGAAGCAGAACCCCATGGCCCCGACTCGATCTCGCCGCACCGCCGCGAGGCGTTGCAGGTGACGCACGCCAGCGTCCAACATCGCGACGAGTTGCGCCGGGGGCGTCTGTCCGAGAAACGCGGTCACCTGCGCGAGGTCCTGGTACTTCGCGGTCCCGCCGATCGGCGACGCGAGATCGGGCGCCAGGGCGACGTAGCCGGCCTTGGCCACCCGCCTCGCAACGTCCATGTGGTGATCGAGCAGACCGCGATTCTCGTGGGTGATGACCACGCCCGGCGCCACGGACTTGCCGACCGGCTGGACCAGGTACCCGATCACGGAAGCACTCCCCGACGGGTAGCTGATCAACTGCGCGCGCACCGCGGGATCATCCGGCGGCACCATGGGCGCCTGTGCAACGAGCCTGGCGGGCGCGGGGGAAGCGGCGGCAGCCGCCAACTCTTCCGGGGATGCCTGCACGCCCACCGCGGCGAGCACCGTGCCGGCGAGCGCGGCCCCACCGGAAAACACCCCGATTCGTCTGAGGAACTCCCGCCGACTGAGGTGCCCGTGATGGTACTCTTCCGCCCACTCCTCCAGGACGTACTGCCCAAGATGCGTGAGTGCCGCCGCCGGACGGTCGCGGCGGTTCGAGATCCCATCCATTCGTCATGGCCTCCTGATGCGGAGTTCGCGCAGGCGTCGTGCGGCCTGTGTGTGCGTGCGTTTTCGGCCTGTCCGCGAGCCCACCCTGCCCGGGATCCACGACGTACGGAAAAACTCACACGACTGTTACGAGGCGCGCGAACGCAAGAGACGCGAGGGCGCCGGGTCGAGATCCGGCGGGACGCGCGCCGCGAGGTCACGGGAAGCGAACTAGTCCATCTGGTCTAGCGTCTCACCGGACGGTGTGTCGAAGCGGTCCCTCGGGTCTCCCGCAGCGGCCGGCGGTTCGACGTTCGATGCTGGGTGGTAGTCGAGAAACGACCGGCCGGTGTCCAGGCCCGAGGTGCCGTGGCCCGGCGCACCGGGCCGCGTGCAAGGGTCCGCGACGCGGAGAAACACCATACGCGCCTCCTCAAGGACCTGGGCGGCCTCTCCGATCCGACCCGCTCGCGAATGGAGTCCTCCGAGACTCACCAGGCTTTGGACCTCTGTGAGGTAGTCGCCCACACCTCGGGCGAGCGCGCACGCTCTCGTGAGTTCGGCGACGGCGTCCTCGGTGCGACCGGACCGGCGGGCGAGTTGGGCGAGCTGATAGCGCGCGGTCGCCTCGTGGGTCTTCGCCGCGATCAACCGTCTGAAGGCGAGGGCGTGCCGTGCCGCCTCCAGCGCGATGCGAACCTCTCCGGAGGCGTAGGTGCGCTCCGCTTGAGTCTCGTACGCGTGCACGACGCTGCGCGGGTCGCAGGCGCGCCCCAGCCCACCGAGGAGACGACTGAGTCCCTGCGCGTCCCCGCCCCACGCGGCGGTCAGCCGGGCGAGGGCGGCGACAAACAAGACGCCGACCTCAGGCCAGCGCCCGTTCAGCGCCTTCCACCCGGCTTCGAGCGCTGCGCGCGCCCGCTCGATGAGACCGTCGTCCTGGAGCGCCGCTGCGAGCGCGTAGTGGCTCCTTGCAATGGCCTCGGCGTGTCCAAACTGCTCGGCTTCAGCCCGCGCACGTGCGAGCTCGGCCTCGGCCTCGGGCGTCCGGGTTCGACCGATGCGAACGCTCAGCTGCTCCAGCCGCGCAAGCGCCAGACGCGCGGGGTCGTCGGCGCTCGACGCCAATTCGACCGCCCTCGCGAAGAGACGCTCCGCGCCCTCTTGATCTCCGGCGAGCTGCCGGAGCCCTGCGCGAGCCAGCACGTAGTCCACTTCGTGTTCGTCCGGCACGGCGTCCCCAACGAAGTACCGAAGCGGACGCCCAAGGCGTTGCGCGATGTGGAGCAGCACCCGGCGAGACGGACGCACATGCCCCCGCTCGATGCGGGAGATAGTGCGAGCTGCAACTTCCTTCCCGGCCAATTGCGCCTGTGTCAACCCAGCCGCCAGACGCGCCCGCCGGACGCGGTCCGCGAGCGGAAACGGTGCTGAAACGGTCACAGGTCACCCCCTCAGGTGGTTGGAGGTCGCGTTCGGTACCGATGGCCGATTGCCGTGAGCCTCGTGTCGCTGGGGATGACGGTGAGAACATATCGATGCGCCGACGGTGCGGCGCGACTGACGACGAGCTGCAGTCCGAGCTTCCGACGTACCGCCTATGCGCGCTCTCTCCGCCGGCGTGCTGACGTCGACTCCGACGAAGGCGCGGACGCGGTCGAAACAGGTACGGCCTGAGTTACCTGCATGGGCGCACAGCACCCCTTGAGACACGACAATGTCCTGACACCCAGCGTGATATGCAACACGACACCGAACATCCCCCCACCCAAGATATCAACCGGGGTGAAAACGCAAAGAGGGGATCGATTTTCAGCAGTCTTGGACCACGTAAGACGGCGGCCCCCGGGAGAATTGCGGACATGTTCGGACAACCGTGCCACACTTTGGAACGCTTCGGTCGCCTTTGCGCCTGCTGAGGTACAGTCAACTCTCGGCAATACTTGGGACAAGTTTACGGAGAATCTTCATCCTTGCCCCTACGGATCGGCGCAGCCCGTTGGAACCCGCCGCACACCAGCGAAGTGGTGGCGGGGCGGAGAGGGCGAAGATAATGTAACGTTGGCGGCTGTCCATATCCATGCAACAAATGTCCGAAAGACGACACCGCCGCTTGACCTGCGGCCTTCGCAATAATACTACGATGTTGGACGGAGATGTTAACGCACGTTTGGGGGACCGGGTCGGCGGTCGCCCTGGGGCCTTGCTCGTGTTTCATTGTCAGCGCGGCCCTTGTGTGGGTACGCGGGACGCGGCTGCATCGTGTCCGCCTCGCACGTGGCCTCCGCCTCGTCGACGTCACTGTCCCCGGATTGAGCGCGGCGTCGCTCAGCCGGATCGAACGGAGCGCGCGGTACCGCATGCCGCTCACGCGCGTCGTCGTCATCGCGCGCCGTCTCGGCGTAGAGGTCGACGACGCGGTCACCGAGCCCACCTGGGGCCGCCATGTCATCAACCTGGGATGGGCGCTCATGATTCAAAGCCGCGTCACGGACGCGCTCCTGGCGGCACGGTTGTGGGATGCGGTCATCGCGCCAAGCGTGTCTGCCGGGCTCGCGCTGGAGGCCGAACTATTGCAAGCGTGGGCCGAGGCGAACAGCGGGCTCGACACGTCGGCCGAAGCGTTTCGTCAGTTGGCCTCGAACGCCCAGCAGACCGGGATCCCCGGCCTGTCGATGAAGGCGGCGCTCTATGAGGGGATGATCCTCGACCGGGCCGGTGACGTCCCGAACGCGATCGAATTGCTGTCTAGCGTCTCGGGACGGGCAAGGGCCCAAGGCTACTACGACATCGCGGCAACCGCGAGTGGCGCCATCGGGCAGATCTGGCTTCGCCTCGGAGACATCGAACGGGGCCTCGAAGCTACCTCGATCGATCTCCCGGATCTGCAGCCGTTTCCCAAAGCGTATCTGGCGACGGCGCGCGGCACGCTGCTCGAGCGGCACGGACAGCTCGACGAGGCGGAGGCCACGCTGCTCGCCGCCACGGAAGCGGCAGCGGAAGTTCCGAATCCGGTGCTCGGAGCCGAAGCCCAGGAGGCACTGGGACGCCTGTACGCCACGCGCGGAGACCTGATCAAGGCGGACTCCGCGCTCCTCATGGCCATCGCCCTGTACACCCACGCCGGCCGCACGGCGGAGGCGATGAAGCTCCTCGCGGCCGCGATCCGGCGAATCACCGGCGCCGGATTGATGCTGCCGGCGCCGCGGCTGAGTCCCGAGGCCTCCGGGTAACCCAGAGCCGCCGCCAGCCTCGTCCCGGCGGCGCCCGAGCCTGATCGCACCATGCACGCAAGGCCAGCGGCGAGGACACCCGGTGCGGGTCCACACTCGTTGGAACTGGTCGCAATCCTACCGCACCGGGCGCTCCGTCGGCGCGGAGCACACCAGGGGATTCCGCCCCGCCCGCCGAACGTCGGCTCAACACCAGCAGTCAAGACCTCGGACGTGGGTTGTGTGGAACCGTAGCATGCGTCTCGAACAGACCAGTCGCGGATCGGGAACGGAGGCACGCCGTCCCCTCGCCGGGGACCCGCGTGCTCGGCACGTGAACCGATGGGCGCACGGCCACAGCTGCCAGCCGTCGCGGGGCTCGGAGCCACCGCCATGAGCTTCCTGTGGCCGAGCGCCCTGGTGCTGTATACACTGGTGCCGGTGCTGGTCGCTGCGTACGTGCGGATGCTGCGCCGCCCGTCGCGGGAACGGGTGACCTACTCAAGCCTCGATTTGATCGCGCAGGCCGCCGCGGCGGGCGGGCGCTGGCGCCGACACCTGCCGGCCGCGTTCTACCTTGTCACCCTCTGTGCCGTGATCTTCACGGTGGCCAGGCCGATGGCCGTGCTGCCGGTGCCCGACAACCGAACCGTCGTCATGATGAGTATCGACATCAGCCGGAGCATGAGGGCGACCGACGTCACCCCGAGCCGGCTCGATGCCGCCAAAGCCGCGGCCGTGAAGTTCGTCCGCGCGTTGCCCAAGGACACCAAGGTCGGGCTGGTATCGTTCAGCAGCTACGCGACGCTCATCACCCCACCCACCGCCGAGCACGATCAGGTGGTCCAGTCGATCAACAGCCTGCAGTTGGAGTTCGCGACGGCGATCGGGGACGGCCTGCTGGAAGCGGTGTATGCGCTGCCGGGGCGCCCGCGTTTGACCGACCGCAGCAACCCGTACGCGTCTCCGTCGCTTCCCACTGCACCGCCGGCGGACGCGGAGCGCTTGACGCCGGCCACCATCGTGCTCTTGAGCGACGGCCAAAGCAATCGCGGGGTCCCGCCGATGGAGGCCGCGGTGGTGGCGAAGCAGCTCAAGGTGAAAGTGTACACCATCGGGCTCGGCCGTCCCGAGGGAACGTTCCTGGAGCTCGGCGGGCGGAGCATGTTCGTACGGCTCGACGAGGAGACGCTGAAGGCCCTCGCCAGCGCGACCGGCGGGACGTACCGGCGGGTCACCACGGGCGGCGACCTGGACCGCGTCTATACGGATCTCGGGCGCATCATCGGCTGGGAACGGCGGCCGGTCGAGGTCAGCAGTCTGGCCGCCCTCGGCGTAACCGCGTTGTTCGTCGGCACGGTCGCGGTGTCGCTGCTCTGGATGCACCGGCTCGGGTAACTCCCTCAGAGGCCCGCGGCTTATGGGATTGCGAAGGGGTACCGCTCCTTCCGTTCCATCCTCCCATCGCGCCGTTTTGTCGACCGCGCGGCGGCGGGAGGTCTTTCACGAAGGCAGCGACGCCCTCGCGGGTACGAACGTCACCGGCTCGAGCGGAGTTGAGCAGAGTTGAATGGACGGTCCGGGGTGCGCTCGCATGGTTGAATCGATAAGCCCTGCCAACCGCGGTCGGTCGATAGCGCGAGGGTTGCTGTTGGAATACGCAACCCTAGGGTGGAATGTCGTGGGTACCGTCGTCGTGGTCGCGGCGGCGGTCGCCGCGCATTCCGTTGCCCTGATTGGCTTTGGCATTGATTCGCTCATCGAAATCTTCGCCTCCGTAGTCGTGGTCTGGCAACTCCAGGATGCCGGCCACGAGCGGGAACGGCCCGCCCTCCGGCTCATCGGCGGGGCATTCTTCGCGCTTGCCCTCTACATCTTGGTCCAGGCGACCCGCGTCCTCGTCCTGCGCGCGCACCCCCACACCTCGCTTCCCGGTGTTGCCTGGCTCGCCGCAACGTGTGTCGCGATGCTCCTGCTCGCCTGGGGGAAGCGGATCACGGGAACGCAACTGAACAATCCGGTCCTGAAAACCGAGGCGCACGTCACTCTCATCGACGCCTACCTCGCCTTCGCGGTCCTCGTTGGATTGCTGCTCAACGTGGTGGCTGGATGGTGGTGGGCCGATCCCGTTGCCGGGTTGGTCATTGTCTACTACGGGTTCACGGCAGGGCGCGACGCTTGGGTCCACAGCCACTCGACGTAGCGGGCACTGCCCCGGGTGCCCGGCCAATGTCGCGTGGCTCCGCCAAGTGTGTCTGGCGATGTGTCGCGCAGAAACCGGCCGGTTCCCGCCTCACCAGAAGAAGAGCGGGCCGCCCGGGCGTGGCTCGGCTGAGCGCGCTACCCGCCGCCCGGGGCTTCGAACCACCGCAGCCTCGTCCACCTCAAGTATCTGTCCGAGAGAAGCTCGAGCGATTTTCGCGCCGTAGAGAACTCCTCCGCCAGCGCCTCCAGCACGCGCCCCTCCTCTCCCGCCTCCGGCTGCGACGCCGCGAGCCGGTAGAATCGCCGTCCGTGCGCCTCGTACGTTTCCAGTGTCGGTGGCACGGCGCGCAGCTTCGCTGCCGGTCCGGAGAGCGCCCGGGCCCGCCGCAGCGAATCGGGGAACACGCCGCTCTGAAACAGCGCAATGTCCGCGATGCGCCTGAACAACCACGGCGCCTCGTCGCGGTCCACCCGCTCGGCGAGCACCAGCATATCCTCAAGACTTGAGGTACTGAAGCGGCGGCGAACGTAGCGGTCATGCCGGCGGACGAGCAGTGTGACGAACTCGTTCCGGACGAACGATGTGAGCAACCCGACGAGATAGTTCCACATCGCCGGCTCCGCGATGAAGCGCCGCACGCGCGGGGCGTCGAACACGGCCACGGTCTCGGCGGGCGTCCGCTCAAGCGTATACGGTCGCCCATGCAGGTCGCGGACGACGCGGCGGAGCAGGATCGTGAAAACGAAGCGCGGCGAGACCCGCAGGAGCACCTGCTCGTCCCCGAGCAGGCGCTCCACCAGACGATCGTCCTCCAGCATGACGTCGAGCAGCTCCGGTCGCGCACGCAGCGCGGCCGGAGTGTCCGCCGGGTCGCATCGCCCCCCCTCAACAGTTTCCCCGACGAATCGCAGATCCTCGTCCGTCAGTCCAAGGGTCTCCCGCATCTCGATGCCCCTCAGTCCTCCGACGCCCGCCATGGTACCGGTCCACCGGCACCTCCCTGCTCTTACGATTCCCTCCGCTGTCGAGTTTCGCGCACCTCCGCGTGCGACTCCTTCCGCGGATGGCGCCGGCTCACTCCCGCGCGGCCGAGTCCGGTGGGGCCGCCGCTCGAGAGGGACCCTGCGCCCCGCCAGCGTATCTTCTCGGACATGAGCCACGCGTTGGACAATCGGGTAGCCCTCGTCACCGGAGGCGGCACCGGCATCGGCCGTGCCATCGCCCTCGCCTTCGCCGGCAGCGGCGCCACCGTTGCGGTCAACTACAGCCGCTCGGAGGCCGACGCGGACGCGACGGCGCGGGAGATCCGCTCGCGCGGCGGCCGCGCGATCACCGTGCAAGCGGACATCGCGCGGTTGGGCGAGGTCGAGGCGATGATTGCGCACGTTGTCCGCGATCTTGGCAGGCTCGACATTCTCGTCAACAACGCGGGCACGACGACGTTCGTCGACCACGCGAACCTCGACGGCCTGACCGAGGACGTCTGGGATCGGATCCTGGCCGTCAACGTCAAAGGCACGTTCTTCGTGACGCGCGCCGCTGCAAAGGTCATGAACGAGGGCCGCATCATCAACATCGGCTCCGTCGCGGGCGTGAACGGGGCCGGCAGCTCGATCGCCTACGCGGCCAGCAAGGGTGCGATTCACGTGATGACCCGCTCGCTCGCGCGCGTGCTCGCACCGCGGATCACGGTCAACACGATCGCGCCCGGCCTGATCGAAACCCGCTGGCACGCGGGCCGGGAGACGACGAACGCCTACCGCGTGCCATCGTTTCCCTCCAAGCGCATCGGCCGCCCCGACGACATCGCCCACATCGCGCTGGCGCTGGCCACGGCCGACAACTTCATCACGGGGCAAGTCATCGTCGTTGACGGCGGAGCCACGGTCTAAGCACGGCACCACCAACAAACGATCGCATAGTCGTGAGGGCAGATGTGCGTCCACGCATCGGCCGCTCGCGCGACTTGGCTCAGACGCGGTTATCCACACCAATCCACAGCCGGCGAACATCTGTTTGCATTTGTCATCCGCCATGTGCTATAATCCGTGCGCCTGTACACGGGAGACCGGGGGGAGCGCACGTGGGCAAAGGGCTAACGAAACGCCAACGGGAGATCCTGACCTACGTCCTGGACAGCATGCAACAGCGGGGATACCCGCCGTCGGTTCGTGAGATCGGGACCGCGCTCGGACTGACCAGTAGCTCGACCGTCCACAGTCACCTCGCCGCGCTCGAGAAGAAGGGCTTTATTCACCGAGATCCGAGTAAGCCGCGGGCGATCGAAATCCTCAAGGACGGCGCGAGCCAGCCGCCCAAGCGCGTGGTCAATGTGCCGGTGCTGGGCCGGATCGCGGCCGGGCAGCCGATCCTCGCCGAGGAGAACGTCGAAGATGTGTTCCCGCTCCCCAAGGACTTCGTCCGCGAGGATGCGTCGTTCATCCTGCGGGTCCGCGGCGACAGCATGATCGACGCCGGGATCTACGAAGGCGACTATTTGGTCGTGCGCCAACAGGCCACCGCGAACAACGGCGAGATCGTGGCCGCGATGATCGGCGACGAAGCGACGGTCAAGCGCTTCTACCGGGAACGCGACCACATCCGGCTGCAGCCGGAGAACAGCGCGATGTCACCGATCATCGCGCGGGACGTGACCGTGCTCGGGAAAGCGATCGCGCTGATCCGCCGCCTGCCCTAGCCTCGGCACCCGGAAGATCCGACGCCGGCCACGCGCCGCAGGGAGTGCCGGGGGTCACAACGCGTCGGACACCAGCGGGTCCACCAGGTACCGCCGGAGCCGGCGAATCGTCGTCGACGGCAGGTCCACGTCCACGGCAACCCCGTCGCCCCGATCCTCTCGCGCGACCACACGCCCGCCTTCATAGATCGTCGCCAGCACGCCAGCATCGGCGTGGGGCACCAGCAGCTTCACGCGCCGCACGGGGTCCGGCAGGTGCCGCGAGATCGCGCGCAGGAGATTCAACAGCCCGACCCCTCGGAGGCCGGAGATCGGAATGCCATCAGGCACCTCGGCCACGATGTCCCGCAGCGCCTCAGACGACAACCGATCCGCTTTGTTGAGCGCGATGACGGTCGGGCGCCCCTCCGCCCCGAGCTCCCGGAGCACCTGCTCAACCGCCGCCCGCTGCTCCATCCACCGCGGATGCCCGGCGTCGATCACGTGCACCAGCATGTCGGCCTCCGTAACCTCCTCCAGCGTGGCCCGGAACGCAGCCACCAGGTCGTGGGGCAGTTTCTGGATGAACCCGACAGTGTCCACGAGGAGGATCGGCCGGTGGTTTGGCAGCACGACGCGGCGCGTCGTCGGGTCGAGCGTCGCAAACAGCTTGTCCGCGGTATACACGCCGGCGTGGGTGAGCGTGTTCAGCAACGTCGATTTGCCTGCGTTGGTGTAGCCCACGAGCGCGACCACGGGCAGCGCCGCGTCCCGGCGCGACTGCCGCTGTTGATGGCGGTGGCGGCCGAGCGCGGCGATCTCCCCGCGCAGTTCGGTGATCCGGGTCCGGATCCGGCGGCGATCCACCTCGAGCTTGGTTTCGCCGGGGCCCCGGGTCCCGATCCCTCCGCCCAAGCGCGACAGCAGCACGCCCCGTCCGGCAAGCCGCGGCAGGAGGTAGGTCATCTGCGCCAGTTCCACCTGGAGGCGGCCCTCGCGGGTTCGGGCGCGCTGCGCGAAGATGTCGAGCACGAGCGCCGTCCGATCGAGCACCTTCGTCTCGAGCGCTCGCTCGAGGTTGCGTTGCTGGGCGTGCGATAGTTCGTGGTCGAAGATCACGACCCCGGCACCGGCCGTCCGCGCGCGCGCTCGGACTTCCTCGATCTTGCCGGCGCCCACCCACGTGGCGGGGTCCGGGCGGGTGCGCCGCTGCACGACGGTATCGGCGACGACCGCGCCGGCTGTTTCGGTCAGCCGCGCGAGTTCCTGCAGGGTCTCCGCATCATCCTCGGCTCGCCCGGCGAGCCCGACGAGCACCGCGCGCTCCGGACCCACGCCATCGACGTCCGCAACCGCCCCGCCCGCGTCCAGATCGCGGTCGGCGCGGTCGAGGCCGCGACGAAGCTTGTGCCCGAGCGGTGCGCCGGTGGTTCGCGTGGCGGGCTTACCGACGACCGCGGGACTCGACCGGACGGCCCTCGGGCGCAGGGCCCAACGCCATCCCGATCCGGCGGATCGCCTCCACGAATCGATCGTCGGGCGCCGTGAGCGAGATCCGGACGTACCCCTCGCCGCGCGCGCCGTAGCCGGTGCCGGGTGTGACCACGACACCGGCGTGCTCGAGCAGGTGACCGGCGAAGCCGACCGAGTCGTACCCTGCGGGCACGGGCACCCACAGGTAAAACGTCGCGCGCGGCCGCGTTACATCGAGCCCCACCTGACGAAGCCCGGCCACGACCATGTCCCGGCGCTTCTGCCAGATCGCGACGCGCTCTCGGGTCGGTCCGTCGGGCCCGGTCAGGGCGGCGACGCCGGCCGTTTGGATGGCGACGAACTGCCCGCTGTCGATGTTGGTCTTGAGCGTCCCGAGCGCCCGGATCGCGTCGCGGTTACCGACCGCGAATCCCATGCGC
The DNA here is from genome assembly GCA_035295165.1 of bacterium. Classification (NCBI taxonomy): domain Bacteria; species bacterium. The sequence goes on along the minus strand of DATGJN010000022.1, from coordinate 18,665 downwards.
CACCCGGTCATGCAGTACGTCTTGCTCAGCGAGTGCAGTTCGATGCCCACGTCCTTCGCGCCCGGCGCCTGAAGGAAGCTCGGCGGACGGTACCCATCGTAGCCGATTTCTGAGTAGGTGTTGTCGTGGACGACGAGCAGGTCCCAGCGCTTGGCGAACTCGACGGCCTCCGAGAAGAACGCGAGGTCCGCCGTTCCCGCCGTCGGGTTGTTCGGGTAGTTGAGAAACATCACCCTGGCACGCCGCGCGATCTCCGCCGGCACCGCGCCCAGGTCGGGGACCCACCCCCGCTCCGGGCTCATCGGCACGGGATAGGGTTCGCCCTCCGCCATCACGGTCGCCGTCGCGTACACTGGGTATCCCGGATCGCTCACGAGCGCCACGTCCCCCGGGTTGATGAACACCCACGGCACGTGCGCAAGCCCCTCCTTGGACCCGATCAACGCGAGCACCTCGGACTCCGGATCGAGCGTCACCCCGAAGCGCCGCGCGTACCAGTCTGCGACCGCTCCGCGGTACTGACGCGTTCCCTCGTACGGAGGGTACTGGTGCGTCGCCGGGTCGTGCGCGGCGCGCGTGAGGGCCTCGATGATGTGGTCCGGCGTCGGCAGATCCGGGTCACCGATGGCGAGGCTGATCACGTCCACGCCCTTCGCCCGGAGCTGCGCGCGCTTGCGATCGAGGTCGGCGAACAGGTACGGCGGAATCTTCTGCATTCGTCGCGATCTGCATCAAGACCTCCCGGGGTGCTCGTGGGGCGCCGTCGATCGGCCCTCCGTCATCATAGCAGAAATCTCGCCGGCGACCACGTCCGGCGACCGGTCGTCCACGTCGATCCACCGATAACGGGGATCGGCGCGGAGCCACGTCCCCTGCCGCTTCGCGTACCGGCGCGTGCTCTGGCGCAGACGCGTCGCCGCGTCGGCCAGCGTGGCGCGCCCGGCGACGTAGGGGACGAGCTCCTTGTAGCCGAGCCCCTGGAGCGAGGGCAACGCCGGCGAGTACCCGGTGTCGAGCAACCGACGGACTTCGTCGACCAACCCCGTCGCGAGTTGCCGGTCGATGCGCTGATCGATCCGCGCATAGAGCAACGCCCGGTCGAGCGTCAACGCGACCATCAGCGGACGACACGGCCGGTCCTCCGCCTCACGACCCCGGTGTTCGGGTGGACGCCCGGACGCCGCGTCGCGCCGCGTCGACCCGCTCCCGCGCGGGTCCCGCTGCAACGCAGAGAGCGGCGCGCCGGTGTGATAGTAGACTTCGAGAGCGCGGATGACCCGCCGCACGTTGCGCGGATGGATCCTCGCGCCCGAGGCCGGATCCACCTCGAGCAGCCGGCGGTGGAGCGTGCCGGCGCCACCGAGTCGCTCCTCCTCCTCAAGACGCGCCCGCAGCGCCCAATCCGGCCCGGCGGCGGGGATCGCCAGCCCATCCACGACGGCCCGCACGTACAGCCCGGTGCCGCCGACCAGCAGCGGGATCCGCCCGCGCCGACGGATGGCGTCGATCGCTGCGGTGGCGAGTCGCTGGTAGTCGGCAAGGGTGAAGATCTCGCCGGGATCGGCGACATCGATCAGGTGGTGCGGGACGCTCTCACGATCGGCGGCGGACGGCTTCGCGGTGCCGATGTCCATGCCGCGGTACACGGTCCGCGAGTCCGCGGACACGATCTCAGCGGGCATCCGGCGCGCGAGGGCCAGCGCGATCGCGGTCTTGCCCACAGCGGTCGGACCGGCGATCACGACGAACGCGGGGCCAACCATCATCCTCGCGGACATCGGGCGCGACGCGCGGGATGCCCCGGACCGCCCCGTCGCAGCCGGGCCGGCAGCGATCTATCGGGCGCCCCGCCCACCCCGACGGCCTCGACGGCGGCGGCGCGCCACACCGCTTGTCTGCGGGGCGCTGGCGTCTGCCGGTGCACCAGAACCACCCGTGCTCGCGCGCTCGCTACGCTCGCTGCCACCGGCCGCGGGCTCAGGCTGCGCTGGGCGCGCTCGGCTCCGCTGCATCGCGCCCGGCGTGTCCTCGCTTGGTTGCGCAGCAGATGCCGGGCGCCCGGGACGGTGGCGACGGTCGTCGAGCCAGATGAGCTGCCGGGGCGCTGAGCGGCGGTCGAACTCGTAGAACCGTCGATACATCGTCCGGGCGATCTCCACCGCGCGCGCGGCGTTTTCGGCCGAGAGCACGGCATCGGTGCGGGTCTCGCTCCCGCGATCGGATCGCTCGACCTCCTCGTACTCGCCCTTGTAGTGCGTGAGCATGTTGCGCCACGAGCGAAGCGTCGAGAGGGCCCGCATCTCGCTCCCGTTCTCGGCAAACGTATTGCCGGTCTTGCTCGCGAGCCGCGTCACTTCGACCCACTTGCCTTCCGGCGTCATGCGGTCGTAATACCGGTACCGACTCCCGAGCCGGTCACCGCCGACCATGCTGATGAACGCCTCGAGGGCGAAATACGACATTAGGATGGCCACGAGCGACTTCGTCCGCTCTCCCGGCCGGTCGGGCGTGGGGCCCTCGGCGCAGCGCTCCGCCTCGGCGGCGTGAGCTCGCGCCAGATCGAACATGGTCTGCTCGAGGTGCGTGCGCTCCCACGCCTCCTCGCCGTCGCCCGCGGCCGGAAGCGCCGGGCCCACGGTACGCCCCGCAGAGGACACCGGCACATCAGCAGCGCCCGGCGGCGAGGGAGCGGCGGCGGGTCCCGGGCGCGATCTCCGGCTCGTACGGCGACGGCGCCTGCCCAACGCGGGCTGCGCGGCGGGTGCGACCGCCTGCCCGGGGAGGGTGGCTTTCTCGGCTGGTGGAGGCGCGTCGGCGCGCGCGCGCGCCGCGTCCGCCGGCTGGCTCTCCGCAGGGCCGCCGGTCGGGCGCTCGAACGGCGCGCCCGGATGCGCGACTGCCTCGGGCGCGGCTGAGACCGGTTCCGCGGGAGCGGCAGGCTGTGCTGTCCGGCGTCGCGGGCCGCTGCGCCGTCGCCGTCGCTGAGGCGGCGGGACGTCAGGAGTGACCATGACCTTTTGTTCGCCGGTGGGGCGTCCGCCTCCCGCCACGGCGGACCCGGCGCGCGCGATCGGCGGCACCAGGCCCGCCGACCGACAGGACCGGGCGCCACCGCGCCGAAGAGGGCTCGGAAGATGAGCGAATTGACCCCGATGATGCGCCAGTACCAGGCGCTCAAGGACCAGCACCCGCACGCGATTCTCCTCTTCCGGCTCGGTGACTTCTTCGAGGCCTTTTTTGAGGACGCGCACGTGGTCGCGCGCGCGCTGGGGTTGACGCTGACGAGCCGGCCGGTCGCCAAGGGACAGCGGATCCCGATGTGCGGCATCCCGCACCACGCGCTGCACACGTACCTTCGCCGATTGATCGACGCCGGGCACCGCGTCGCGATCTGCGATCAGGTCGAAGACCCGTCGCACGCCCGCGATCTCGTGCGCCGCGAAGTCGTGCGCGTGGTTACACCCGGCACCGTCATCGAGGACGATCTGCTGACGGCGCGCGAGAACAACTTTCTCGCCGCCGCCACCACAAGCGGCGACGCGTGGGGACTCGCGCTCGCGGACCTTTCCACCGGCGAGTTCCTCGCCACGGAAGGTGCGGCGCCGCTTCGGCTCGAGGACGTGCTCGCCCGCTGGCGACCGCGCGAGATCCTCGTTCCCGAGGGCGCCAGCGACGACGTCCAGGTGAGCGAGGGCGCCACGGCCACCCCGTATGACGCGTGGCGGTTTGACCCGTCGATTGGAGAGCGGACGCTGCGCGAGTACCTCGAGGTCGCATCCCTCGACGCCTTCGACCTTCGCCGAGCGCCGCTCGCCACCGCGGCGGCGGGCGCGCTGCTACAATACCTGCGCGACACTCAGAAGGGGCCGCTGCCGCACTTGCGGGGCGTCCGGCTCATCCCGCCAACCGAAGGACTCGTGCTCGATGACGTCACGCGACGGGCACTGGGGCTGTGGCGGACGACGCGCGACGGGGGCGCGTCCGAGACGCTGCTCGACGTCCTCGACCTCACGGAGACCCCGATGGGCGGCCGCCTCCTTCGCCGGTGGCTGTCGCAGCCGCTCGTCGACGTGGACGCGATCGGGGCCCGCCAGGACGCGGTAGAAGCGTTCGCGGGCGACGGCGAAGCGCGCGAGGCGCTCCGGACACGCCTCCGAACACTCGGTGACCTCGAGCGCCTGACCGGACGCCTGGCCCACGAAACGGGGGGCCCCCGCGATCTCACCGCCCTGCGCGACACGGCCGAGGCGCTGCCCGGGATCGCCCCGGCCGCGCTCGGGATCCCCGTGGAGCCGGTCCGTCGGTTGCTCCCCGCGGTGACGGCGCCGCCCGCGCTCGCGGACCTGCTGCGCCGCGCGCTCGTGGACGCCGCCCCAATGTCGCCGAAAGACGGGGGCGTCATTCGCCCGGGCTTCGACGCGATGCTCGACGACCTGCAGGCCGGCAGCCGGTCGGCTCGGGAGTGGATGGCCAACCTCGAAGCCGCGGAACGCGCACGCACCGGGATCCGGAGCCTGAAGGTCGGCTACAACCAAGTCATGGGCTACTACATCGAGGTCAGCAAGGCGCACACGCGCAGCATTCCCCGGGACTACGTGCGGAAGGGTACGCTGGTGAACGCCGAGCGCTACCTCACGGCCGAGATGAAGGAGCGCGAAGCTCTCCTCCTGTCGGCGCAGGAGCGCATCAACGCGCGGGAATACGAGGTGTTTCGCGCGGTCCGCGACGAGGTCCGCACGCACACGCCCGCGCTCTTGACCGCCGCGAGAGCGGTTGCGGAACTGGACGTCTACGCCGCCCTGGCCGAAGCGGCGATCCGCCACGCGTACGTCCGCCCCCGGGTGACGAACGGCCGGGCGATCCGCATCACGGCCGGCCGCCACCCCGTGGTCGAGCAGGCCCTCGGACCGGAACGGTTCGTGCCCAACGACCTCGCGCTCGACACCGACGGCGCGGCGGCCCGAGAGGTCCTGATCGTCACGGGTCCCAACTTCGGCGGGAAGAGCACCTACATCCGGCAGGCGGCGCTCGCGGTCGTCCTGGCCCAGATCGGCAGCTTCGTGCCGGCGCGGGAGGCGGAGATCGGCGTCGTCGACCGGATCTTCACGAGGGTCGGCGCCACCGACGACCTCGCCGCGGGCCGGAGCACGTTTCTCTCGGAGATGATCGAGGTCGCCAGGATCCTCACCCAGGCGACACCGCGCAGCCTCGTCATCCTCGACGAGGTCGGCCGCGGCACCAGCACCTATGACGGCATGAGCCTGGCGTGGGCGGTGGTGGAAGACCTGCACGACCGCGTGGGCGCGCGCGCGCTGTTCGCCACGCACTATCACGAGCTGACCGAACTCGCGTCCCAACTCGACCGCGTCGCGAACCTGCAGGTCCTCGTCCGGGAGGATGGGCACCACGTCGTCTTCCTGTACCGCGTCGCGGGGGGCGCCGCCACGTCGTCGTACGGGATCCACGTCGCACGCCTCGCCGGGGTCCCGGAGCCCGTGATCCGGCGGGCCCGCGAGGTTCTCGCGGGGTTGGAGCGCGCCGCCGCGGGCGCCCGGCCGGTGCGTGGACGCCGCGGCCCATCGCGGGGCCAACAACTGGCGCTGGCGCTCCCGTCCCCGGTCGAGGAGGCGGTGCGCGCGGCGGACCTCGCGACGATGACGCCGCTCGACGCCCTCAATTTCCTCTCCAAGTTGCGCGCGATGCTCGACGTGCCGGGGGCCGCCGCGGATGCGAACCCGCCCCGCGGCGACGCCCCCGGAGGCACGGTGGTACCGTTCCCCGGACCGGGCGCGCCGCGCACCGGCGCGTCGTGAGCGCGCGCCCGCCCCGCGCCTCGATCACGGTACTGCCCCGCACCGCCGCCGAACGCATCGCGGCGGGAGAGGTCGTCGAACGGCCGGCGTCGGTCGTCAAGGAGCTCGTCGAGAACAGCCTGGACGCGGGAGCGCACCGGATCACGATCGAGATCGAGGACGCGGGCCGCCGATTGATCCGCGTCGGCGACGACGGCGAGGGGATTCCCGCAGATGAGCTCGCGACCGCCTTCGAACGGTTTGCAACGAGCAAGATCCGTTCCGCCGAAGATCTGACGCAGATCCGCACGTACGGATTCCGAGGCGAAGCGCTGCCGAGCATCGCCGCGGTCGCCAGGGTCGCCGTGGTCACCCGGGTCCGCGGGGACGACGCGGCCGCCCGGATCGCCGTGACCGGTGGCGCTCGCACCGACGTGATACCGGCCGCCGGCGGACAGGGCACCACGGTCACCGTCGAGGACCTCTACTTCAACACGCCCGCGCGCAAGGAGTTTCTGCGCTCCCCCGCGCGCGAGACCGCGGTGATCGTGGAGACCGTGGAGGCGCTCGCCCTCGCCGCCCCGGACGTGTCGCTCAGGCTGGTGGACGGCGGACGCGAGCTGTTGTGGGCGCCGGCCGAGCCGTTCGCCGCACGCGCACGCCGGCTGCTGGGGCCGCAGCTTGCGCCGCACACGCTGGAGGTGAACGGTTCGGGCCGGGCGGTGCGCCTGAGCGGGGTGATCGGCACCCCGCAGGTCGCGCAGCGCAGACGCACGCACCAGTGGTTTCTCGTGAACGGCCGACCGATCCGGAGCCCCCTGCTCGCGCGCGCGCTCGCCACCGCGTTCCATACCCTGATCCCCGACGACCGGTATCCGATGGCCGTGCTCAACCTGCGCATCGCTCCGGACGAGGTGGACGTCAACGTCCATCCTCGCAAGGCGGAGGTGCGATTCACGCGCGACGCCGAGATCTTCGACGACGTCGTGCGCGAAATCCGCCGCGCGCTGCACGAGACGTCGCTGCTGCACGTCGTCGGGCCAGATCACGGAGGCGCCCCGAGCGACGTGCGCGGCGACACGCCCCGGTTCGCCGCCGGTGCGGCCGCCGCGGATCTCGGCGCGCTCCCTGTCACGGGGGAGCGTGCCAGCCTCTTCGAACCAGAGACTCCGTGGGCGCCCGCGTCGGGCGTCGAGGCGTGGCCCGAGATCCGCCTGATCGGACAACTCGCGCTCACGTACCTCGTCGGGCAGGCGGACGGCGATCTCGTCCTGATCGACCAGCACGCGGCGCACGAGCGCGTGCTGTACGAGCGTCTCCTCGATCAGCGCGACGCCGCGGGCGTGCGCGCGCAGGGGTTGGTCGTACCGGTGGTGCTCGAGTTGAGCCGGGCCGAGATGGCCGTCCACCACGAGCTCGACGCGGCCCTGCGCGCATTGGGGTTCGAGCTCGAGCCGTTCGGCCCGTCGGCGGTTCGGCTCACCGCCGTGCCGGCGATCGCCGCCGCGCGCGCACCCGATGTGCTACTGCGCGCGTGCCTCCACGACCTGCGCGGCGAACCGGGGCCCCACGCCGGGCGCGACCTGGAGGAGCGCCTCGCGATCGCCACGGCGTGCCACACCGCGATCCGTGCCGGAGACCGGCTGGATCCGGCGGCGATGGCCGCCCTCCTCCACGACCTCGCGCGTACGCGCGACCCGTTCTCGTGCTTCCACGGACGCCCCACGATGGTGCGGGTGCGCGCCCAGGATCTCGAGCGGTGGTTCTACCGACGTACGTAGCGAGCAGAGCCCGAGACCGCCGCGAGTCCCGCCCCGGCATTACGCCCACCGCGCGCGGAATCCCTCAGCGGCGCGCGATGTCCCGCTCCTTGTCGCGCACCCACGCGTGCGCGGGATCGTCGCTCCAGGCACCGTACTTCGACTCATCCCCCGCCATCGCCCAGAGGTAGAACAGGTCGTACCCGGCTGCGGCGACGACCGGGTGGTACCCCCGCGGGATCACCAGCAGGTCGCCGCTCTCCACGCGGTAGACCTCGTCGATCGGATCGGGGGTCCCCGGTGCCGTGTAGAGCATCTGCAGCCCGAATCCGCCGTCGGGGCGCGCCAAGTAGAAGTAGACCTCCTCCATCGGCAGTTCGCCCGACGCCGAGCGGGTGTCGTGCTTGTGCGGCGGATAGCTCGACCAGTTCCCAGGCGGGTTGATCGTCTCGCCGACCATCAACCGCTGCGCGCCGCGCGCCGCGTCGACCACGTTGTAGACCGCGCGCTCCCAGTTCGCGGCCCCCGCGGTGCGGCGCTCGACGTCGCCCGGGCCGACCACCAGCGCGGGCGCGCGGGAGGCGCTCGATGCGTACACGACCGCCCCGACGAACCCGCCGTCCGCGGCGGCGAGCGTGGCGGACGTCCCGGGCGGCAGGAAGGCCGCCGACGGAGGATCGGTGAACACGCTCCGACGAGGCCCGAGGCGCATCGCGTCCGCGCGGCCCCCTGCCGTGACGGTACCGGCGCCCGAGAGCACGTACACCACCGCTTCACGATCACCGGTGACGATCTCGTGCGCGGCGCCGCCGGTCAACTCAACCACGCCGAACTCCATGTGGCGCAACCCGGCGGTCCCAGGAGCGGCCAGCCGCGTGTACCCCGGGCCGCGGCGGCGGGATTTGATCAGGTACGACATCGTGCACCCCCATGATCAGCACTTGTGCGCCACGCAACGGTCGCCGAGAAGATGACGCGCTCGCCCGCGTCCCGGCCAACCGTTTCGGCACACCCCTACGGGGCGAGTTCGATGCCGGTCTCGTCGCGGCCTCCTCCACGGGGTCGCGCTGGCCCGGCGCACGAACGCCGTCGTGTGGTACGATACGGCTGGCCGCGCGATGTGGCCCGGCGCGGTGACAGGGAGGACGATCGTGCTGCAGCGCGTGCCGGTCTTGCTCGAAATCCCCGAGGAACTGCACGGGCCGCGGGTGCTCGTGCGTCCGCTGCGCGCGGACGACGCGCCGGCCACGTGGGCGGCGATCGAGGAATCCCGCGAGCACCTCGCGGCGTGGCTGCCGTGGGTCGCGAGTCTACGGTCCGCCGACGACGAACGCGCCGTCATCGCCCACATGCGGGCGCGCTGGGTACTCCGGGAGGACCTGACCGTTGGCATCTTCGACCGCGGGAGCGGCCGCCTGCTCGGCGGGACCGGGCTGCACCGCATCAACTGGGCGGTGCGGGCGTTCGAGATCGGCTATTGGGTCCGGCTGAGTGCGCAGGGACACGGATACGTGACCGAGGCGGTGCAACTCATGACCGCGCTCGCGTTCGAGACCCTGTCGGCCAACCGGGTGGAGATCCGGTTGGACCCGAGGAACGTGCGCAGCCGCAGGATCCCGGAGCGGCTTGGATTCGTCCTGGAAGGCACGCTGCGCTGTTCCGCGCTCGACGCCTCCGGCAACCCGTCGGACCGCCTGATCTTTGCGCTCGTCCCCGGGGACTACGCCACGCGTGGCTGGACCACACCGCGCGCCGATCGCCTCGCCTAAACCGGCACCGCCACCGCCCGCCCGCGGAGCACCCAGGACCCTGCGTCGACGATCTTCGCCGGCACGATGCGCCTCACCAATTCGGGGCCGCCGTCGAGCGTGACGATCTTGTTCGTACGCGTCCGGCCGAGCACGCCGCCGCGGGTGCCCGGCTCCTCGACGAGCACGTCCTGCACGGTGCCGACCAATCCGGCGTTGACCTCGGCCGCAATGCGTTCCTGCATCTGGTTTAGCGCATGCAAGCGCCGGCGCTTTGTCTCCTCGGGGACTTGGTCGGCGTACCCCGCGGCGGGCGTTCCCTCGCGCGGCGAGTACATGGCGGTGTTCACGGCGTCGAACCGGACGGTTTCCACGAGGCGCAGGGTCCCGTCGAACTCGTCCTCCGTCTCGCCGGGAAACCCCACGATGACGTCCGTCGTGATGCTCGCCCCGGGCATCGCCTGCCGGATCGTCTCGATCGTGGCCTGGTACTGCGCGGTCGTGTACGCCCGGTGCATTCGCTTGAGGAGGGCGTCGTGCCCCGCCTGCACCGGCAGGTGGATGTGTTCGCACGCCTTCGGCAGCGCCGCCACCGTCTCGATCAACCGGCGCGTCATGTCCCGCGGGTGGCTGGTCGTGAACCGGATGCGCTCGATCCCGGCGACCTCGTGGACCAGACACAGGAGATCCGCGAGATCCCGGCGCGGCGCAAGGTCGTGCCCGTAGCTGTCCACGTTCTGCCCGAGCAGGGTCACCTCGCGGAACCCGCCGCCGGCGAGCGCCTGCACCTCGGCGACCACGGCCTCGGGCGCCACGCTGCGTTCGCGCCCGCGCACATACGGCACAATGCAGAACGTGCAGAACTTGTTGCAGCCGTGGATGATGTTCACGAAGCCGCGCACGCCCCCGGCGCGCACCGCCGGGAGCACCGGCAGCGGCCGCTCCTTGTCCGAGCGGTCCCACACCTCGTACACGGGCATGCAGCCGTCCTGAGCTGCGCGGAGCAACTCCGGCAATCGGTGGATGTTGTGCACGCCGAAGACAAGATCGAGCCACGGCGCCCGTTTGCGCACGCGGTCGCGGTCCTTCTGCACGAGGCACCCGGCCATGCCGAGAATCAGCCCGGGCCGCCGGCGCTTGAGCGCGCGCAACTCCCCAAGCCGCCCGTAGGCCTTGTCGTCGGCCCCCTCGCGCACCGTGCACGTGTTCAGGAGGATCACGTCGGCGTCCGCGGGATCGTCGGCCCGCTCGTAGCCGAGGCCGGCGAGCAGGCCGGCCATCGCCTGCGAGTCCCGGACGTTCATCTGGCAACCCTGGGTGATGATATGGTACCGCCGGGGCGGCGTGTCCATCGTGTTCACCTGTGCGCTCCGCCGTTGCTCCGTCCACGAGGGAGCGTACCATAATCCCGCGCCCGGCGCACGAGCGGGGGTTCCACCCTGGGGCGCGCGAGCGCCTAGAGGTTGAAGTCCACGAGCGCCGTCACACCGACGCCGTAGACGCGGTGCAGCTTGCCCGGAATCGGCGTGAGGCTGTCGACCGGGATGAGCGCGCGCAGCCGCACCACGCCGGTGAACGTGCCCTCGATCTGCGCGACCGCCTGCACCTGATCGAGCGCCGCCTTCGGCCCCTGGACCTGCGCCGCTCCGATGTAGGCGCCGCCCGAGCTACCGACGTTGATGCCGACGCTCAAGATCGGGACCACCTTCGTCAGCTCCTTGTTCGCCGCGCTGTTGTTCAGCATCAATGTGTTGATCGCGCTGTTGATCTGCGGGCCAAACTGCTTGACCACGTAGCCGATGCCGAACAGCTTGATCAACGACCCGATGTTGACGTTGGGGAGTTGCGCCAGCGCCGGCGATGCGACCGCCCCACCCAGAAACGCGACGACCACCAACGCTGCGACCCGGTGCCTCCACCAGTTTGCCATGTCGACGATCCACCTCCCGCGCACCCAGACGCGCCGGTTTCTCCTGGCACTCATTCCGGACGGCTCACGGGGTGCCCTGCCCCGCCGTGGCCGGCCGCGCGTCGCCCACGCCGGTAATGTCCTCGAGCGACCGGCCCGCGGTCTCCTCGCCGAACACGAGGACGATCGCAACCGCCGCGGCCAGCGCCACCACGTAGACCCCGATCGCGGCGTGCCCGCTCGACCAGCTCCCGATCATGAGGCCGAGGAGCGCCGGCGACAGAATCCCGGCGGTGCGGCCGGCCGCGGACGCCCACCCCGTGGCGGTCGCGCGAATGCGCGTCGGGTACAGCTCGGCCGCAAACGACAAGATCACCGGCCACGCCGCGAGGACCCCCCCGCCCATCAGAATCCCGCCGAGCACCAGCATGCTCTCCCCGCGCGCAGCCGCGAGCACCGCGGCGCCCACGCCGCCCAAGACGAGCGCCCCGACGATCACCGGCTTGCGTCCGGCCCGATCCACGAGCAACGTCGCGATGGTCGTGGGCACGATCATCGCGCAGGAGAACAACAGCGACACACGTTCCGCATGCGCCGCCCCGGACGCCTGCAGCATCGTCGGCAGCCACGACACCGGCCCGTTGTAGGCGCCGATCATGACCCACCAGACGGTCCAGACCATGATGGTGGCGCGCCGGAACCGCGGGCTCCACAGCTCCCGGAGGCGCGCCGCCAGGGAGACGTGCGACGCATGCTCCTGCGCCGGCAACTCGATCTCGGCACCGAACCGCTCGCGCAGCAGTCGCGCCAGCACGTCGGCCTCGAGCCGGCGACCGTGGGCCAGGAGGAAGCGCGGCGACTCCGGCACCAGCCAGGGGCCGACGACTGCGAACACGAGCGGCACGGCACCGACCGCGAACACGACCCGCCAGCCCAGGCCGTGGGCGGCGACCGCGCCGGCGGCTGCCGCAACGATCCACCCGATGGTCCAGATGACCTGCGTCCACCCCATGAGCGCCCCGCGGATCTCTCGCGGCGCGAACTCGCCGACCATGCTCGTCGCGACGGGCGCAACGCCGCCGAAGCCCACGCCGGCGAGGAACAACAGCGCCACGAGCCATCCGAGCGAGGGAGCGAACGAAGCGGCGCCGGTGGCGATGGCGCTCAGGCCGACCGTCAACCCGTACCCGGCCCGCCGCCCCATCCAGTCCGCGGCGTGCCCCATCACCACCCCGCCGAGCAGCTGCCCGGCCCCCGCGCCCGCGGTCAGCAGCCCGGCCTGCCCGGGAGTCAGTCCCCAGGCCGCACGCAGTCCGGGGAGCGCGAAGCTCAGCACGCCGAGGTTGAGGCCGTTGCTGGCGAACGCCAGACCCGCGAGCAGCGTGACGCGCCGGTGAAGGCTCCCCGACCGCACCGCCGTGGCCGCGAGGCCGGCCACGGACGCCGACCGCGACGTCGCCGTCATGCCGGCGCCCGGCGCGCCTCGTGGAACCGATCCGCCGACAGAAACCCGATGGGGTGCGCCGTGCGGCCGGCCGTCGCGAGGTCGGCCAAGATCTCGCCCACGACCCCGCCGAATTTGAACCCGTGGCCGCTGAACCCCGCCGCGTACACGAGCCGCGGGTGGACGGCGCTCCGATCGATGACGAAGTGAGCATCCGGGGTCATGGTATAGAGGCACGTCTCGGCCGCAACGAGCGGCCCGTCGAGGCCGGGCAGCAGGCGCCGCAGCAGCCGGCGGACGGCTTCGACTTCCTCGGCCGTGACGTCGCGCCGTACCGTCTCCGGCGTGCACGGATCGCTCCAGTCACCCGTGTTGTGAATCGCCACCTTGAACCCTGGTCCGGCCGCGGCCGGGAGGCCGTAGAGATGCACCCCGTCGATCACCCCGATGAACAGCGGGCACCGTTCAGGCGCGAGCGAAGCGGCGTCCTCCGGGCTCACGGGCTCGAACCAACAGGCGACCTGCCGGAACACCTCGAGCGGCAGCCCGAGGCGCGCGAGCACGGACGGCGCCCACGGCCCCGCCGCGATCACGAGCGTGTCGGCCTCGTAGCGGCCGCGTGACGTCTCCACGGTCGCGTGCGACCCGTCCGCCTGCCAGGCGCGCACGGGCTCCTCGAAACGCAATTCTGCGCCAGCGCGGGCCGCGGCCTGTTGCAGCGCGCGCACGCATCGCTCGGGGAAGAGAATGCCCGCCTGCGGCTCCCAGAGCCCGGCCACCCCGTCGTCGGGCGTGAACGCCGGGAACCGACGCCGCACCTCGCGCGCCGTGAGCTGCTCGTACGGCAGGTCGTGCTCGCGCGCGCTCCGCAGCACCCCGGCGATCACCGGCGCCTCCGGCGGCCCGAGCATCAGCCCGCCGGTCGGCAGCAGCAGCGTCTCGCCGGTCTCGCGCGCCAGATCGTCCCACAACCGGTACGCGCGGTCAAGCAGCGGTACGTAGGCGGGGTCTTCAAAGTAGGCCTTGCGGATGATCCGCGTATGCCCGTGCGACGCGCCGAGCCGGTGCCCGGACGCGTGCGCGTCCACGGCGAGGACGCGGCGCCCGCGCCGGGCGAGGTGCCACGCCGCGGCACTACCCATCACCCCGAGGCCGAGGACGATCTCGTCGTACGGCCGCGCCGTCTCATCGCCTGGCGTCATGTCGATGCGCCGAACGCGTCGAATCCGGTGATGTCGCGGCCCAGGATCAGAGTGTGCACGTCGTAGGTGCCCTCGTAGGTGTCGACCGTCTCCAGATTGGCCGCGTGGCGCATCGCGTGGTACTCGAGTGTGATCCCGTACCCGCCAAGGATCGACCGGGCCTCCCGCGCGATCGTGAGCGCGATCCGCACGTTGTTGCGCTTGGCCAGGCTCACCTGCGTGTACCGCATCGTCCCGGCGTCCTTGAGCCGGCCGAGGTGGTACACGAGCAACTGGGCTTTCGTAATCTCCGTCAACATGTTCACCAGGCGCTCCTGGATGATCTGGGCCGCCGCGATCGGCCGCCCGAACGCCACACGTCCCCGTGCATACGCGAGCGCTTCTTCGTAGCACGCCACCGCCGCACCCACCGCGCCCCACGCGATCCCGTATCGCGCCTGCGTCAGGCAGCGCAGGGCCGCGCCCAGGCCCACGGCTTTCGGCAGGACCGCGTCCGCCGGGACCTCGACGTTGTCGAGCACGAGCTCGCTCGTGACCGACGCGCGCATCGAGGCCTTCGTGTGGATGTCGTGGACGCTGAACCCCGGGAGCGTGGGATCCACGAGGAAGCCGCGGATCTCGTCCTGTTCGTCCTTGGCCCACACCACCGCGACATCGGCCATCGACCCGTTCGTGATCCACATCTTCGTTCCGGTCAGGACCCACCCGCCGGCCCGGCGGCGCGCCCGTGTCTGCATCGCCGCCGGATCGCTCCCGGCCGTGGGCTCCGTCAGGCCGAAACACCCGATCTTCTCGCCCGCCGCCATCGCGGGCAACCACCGCCGGCGCTGCTCCTCGGTGCCGTACTCGTAGATCGGGTACATCACGAGCGCCCCCTGCACGGACGCGAACGAACGGACGCCGCTGTCGCCGCGCTCGAGCTCTTGGAGGATCAACCCATACGCGACGTTGTTCATGCCGGCGCAGCCGTACTCCGCAGGGAGGTTCGCCCCATAGACGCGAAGCGCTCCGAGCGCGGGGATTAGATCCCGTGGAAACTCTCCGGCGAGCCACGCCCGACCGATCCGCGGGATCACCTCCCGATCCACGAGTCGGGCGATCGTGTCGCGGGCCAGCCGCTCGTCCTCGCTCAACAGGCGCTCGACCCCAAAGTAGTCCACGCGTTCGGCGACCGCCGGCATGAGACGCTCCTTCGTTCGGCCCGCCGCGGTGGAGGCTGCGCAGGCACGGCAACGGTTTCCGGTTGGTTCCGCGGGAGCGGCGGCCGATCCTGTTACAAGCGCCGCGGGAGCCGTCGCGTCTGCTCCGCCACGGACCGCCGTCGCGGAACACACGGCGACACTAGCCGCCGGGTTCGGGGATGCCGCGCGCCCCGAGAAGGGCGAACCCCATCACGCCGATCAACACGACCCACCCGACGGTGTACGACGTCGCGTCCACGAGCCAGCCGAACAGCGGCGGCGAGAGCATGGTCGCGACGTAGAGCACGGTCATGCTGACCCCCATCGCGGTCGCGCCGAGGTTACGACCGGCCAGCTCCGTGATCAACGTGCTGTACAAACCGTTCCACCCGAGCAGCAGCACGCCGCCGACCAAGGCGACGGCCGCCACCTCGGGCAGCCTCGCCGGTGCAGGCAGCACCAGCAGCGCCGCCGGGAACACCGCGCCTGCGCCCACGCACCACACAAGCGCCGGCACGCGCCGCCCGCCGTAGCGGCGGTCGGACAACGCCCCCCAGGCCAGACGGCCGAACACCCCACCGAGATTCACCGCGATCAACAGCCCCGCCGCGACGTGCTTGCTCCAGCCAAACCGGTCCACCATGTAGAACGCCAGGTAGTCCTGATAACAGAACTGGCCGATCACGAGCAGCATCGCCACCCAGGTCATGCGCCAGACGCCCGGCGTGCGGAGGATCTCCCACACGAGAGCCGCGAGCGCGCGGACGGGCGGGACCGCGGCGCCCGGCCGGGCCATGCCCTGCAGGCCGACCCAGCAGAGCACGCCCGGGACCGCGCACGCGATCGCGACGGCGACCAAGGCGGTCGGCCATCCCCACGCGGTCGCGATCGTCGGCACGATCATCGCGGCAAACAGGCCTCCGATCGGCAGCCCGGACTGGCGGACCCCCATCGCGGTTCCCCGTCCGGCGGCGGTGAACACCTCAGATACGACTTGATTCCCTGCGGTCTGGCCGCTCCCGTATCCGAGGCCCGCCACCGCGAGCAGGAGGGCGAGCGGCCAGAACTGGTGCGCGCTCGCGGCCACGGCCGTCACGGCGGCTGTGAACACGGCGCCGCCGGCGAGTACGGCGGGTTCGCCCCACCGGTCGGCGAGCACGCCGAGCGGGATGAACAAGAGCAGCGCGCCGAGGTCGAACGCTCCCAGGAGCACGCCCACCTGCGCCAGGGACAGGCGCAGGGCGTCGCGCCAAAACGGCGCGAGAATGGGCAGCCCAAACCGGATCGATGTCAGCCCGGCCTGCTGCAGCGTGGCCAACGCGAGCACGCGCCAGGCGGCGCGGACAGGCGCGGCGCGTTCGACGCCCTCCATCGGGAGACCGGCTACCCCCCCAAGACGAGTTGGCGGACCGTGAGCACCGCGAGCCCGAGCGTCAGCAGGACGGTGCCCCACCCCACCAGGTTTGCCGTCAACCCGTTGCGGTGGGCCCGGACGACGCGCGGGTCGTTCGCAACCATCAGCAGCACGATGAACAGGGGCGCCAGGAGGAACCCATTCACGACCTGCGACCAGAACATCAGCGCCACAGGCGAAATCCGCAGCAACGGGGTCGCCGCCCCGACGAGCAGCGACGCCGTGAGCAGCACATAGAACCCCCGCGCCTGCCCCACTTTGCGATCGAGCCCCCCGCGCCACCCCAGCATCTCAGCGAGCGCGTACGCCGAACACGCCGCCATCACCGGTACGGAGAGAAACCCGCTCACGACGATCCCGACCGCGAACAGGGCCGCCGCGGCGGAGCCCGCGAGCGGGGCCAACGCCGTGGCCGCCTGCGTGACGGTCTCGATGCCCGCGCCGCGCCCGTAGAGCGTCGCCGCGGCCACGAGGATGATGAAGTAGAAGACTAGGTTCGCGTACGTCATGCCGACCGCAACGTCGACGTTCTCGGTGCGGAGTTCACGGACGGTCAGGCGGGCTTCCACCGTCTCGGTCGTCTGCCACAGGAACATGTACGGGGTCAACGTGGCCCCGAGCAGCCCCAACGCCGCCTCGAAGAACTTCGGCATGAACTGTGCCGACGGGACCACGGTGGCCCGCAGGACCTGATGCCAGTTCGGATGCACGATGAACCCGGTGATCACATACAATAGAAACAACGGCGTGAGAATCAACAGGAACCGACTGAGCGTGCGGTAGCTCGCGAACACCAGGGTGTACCCGATCACCACGGTGATCGGCACGATCCACCACGCCCACGAGATGCCGGTGAGGAGCTGCGCGCCAGAGGCGGTTCCCGCAAGGTCGGCGCCGATCGTGAGGGCGTTCGTCGCAACGAGCGGCAGCACGATCAGCGCCGCCGCGGCAGGTCCATAGCGGGCGCGGAGAACGCGCGACATCCCTCGCTTCGTCACCGCGCCCACCCGCGTCGACATTTCCTCAAGGTAGTACAGCATGGGCGTCGAGAGTAGCATCAGCCACAGCAGGCTGAAGCCCGTGGTGGCGCCGACCTGGATGTACGTGATCACGCCGGACGGGTCGTTGTCGGCGGCGCCGGAAACGACGCCCGGCCCCATGACCGTCACGAACTGTTTCCAGGTCCGGCGGTGGTGGTGCACGCGGGTCACAGCGACGCTCGAGGGGACCTCCGCCACACCGGGAGCAGTTCCTGGCGATGGACCGCCGTCCCTGCCCACGTCCGGGGTCTCGGACATAACATAACGGAGGCGCGCGGGCGCGCGCCTCCGTGTCTCAACCCTACCCCAGTCAGTCTCCGCGGGACCCAGGTCTCGCCTTTTGAGGACGCATCCTCAGCGTGGCAGACGACCAGGGGTTCACGCAGGGCCGGCGGTGGATCGACCGTGCCGCCGTCCCGTTAGGCCTTCGGCGGCGTCTCCTTGCCGTCGGCCGTATTGCTGCGCGACAGGCGGCTCGCTCGTCGCATCATCCGCCTCCCTTCTTCAGGGTCCACGGCCGCCGCGTGCACGGCCCGAGTCACACCTTCATTGTACCCTCACTAGCCCGGGTGTCAACGCGCGGCAGCCTTGACCCCGGTCATCTACCCCCGGATCGGACCGCATCTTGCCGCTGGCACAAGCGGCGCTCCCGCGCACGAGGCGCAAGACTATCGCACGTCCCCGGACGCCCCCCCGCAACGGGACTACGCCGACCGCAGCCCGCACGCCCCCGGTGCGGCCGGGCGGCCGGAGCCGCCCGCCGTCCCCTCAACGGGTCCCGGTCGCCGACGGCGGGAACACCCGGTAGTCGAGTGTATAGGTCACGTGGAAACTCAACCCGACCGGGAACACCGTGTCGTTCCATGCCGAATAGTTGACGCAGACCGTTCCCGGTCGCAGGTGGAGCCGCGACAGCGTCCCCGTAAACTGACGGGCGGACGTCCCGTCGACGCGCCCGAACGCCTCCGGGCTCTGGGCCGGGGCGCCCGTCCCCCAGGACAGCCACGTCTCCACGTGCAACGCGCCGTCGACGTGCAGCGATACGCCAACCTCGTCGAGCAATGCGGCGCGCGGCGGAGGCGCCACGCACCCCGCGCCCACGCGCTCCTGTCTCGCTCGAGGACCGATCCCTCCGCTCGCAAACACCAGCGCCACCGGTTGCGGCGACGTCAACG
>DATGJN010000021.1 GCA_035295165.1 bacterium | reverse complement strand
ATTCTCGAGACCAGCGCGCGACCAGGATTTGCCGGCGTCGGTCGACTTGAACATGCCCCAGCCGACCGAGATGTGGCTGCGGATGTACGGCTCACCGGTGCCGACGTAGACCACGTTCGGATCCGATGGCGCGACGGCGATGGAGCCGATGGATTGCACCGGTTGATCGTCGAATATCGGATTCCAGTGCGCACCGCCATCTGTGGTTTTCCAAACACCGCCGCTCGCGGCGCCGGCGTAATAGATGTTGGGATCGCCGGGTACGCCGGCGATGGCGTCGGTGCGATTGCCTTCCGGGCCGATGAAGCGCCACTTGAGCGTGGATAGAAACGCCGAATCAGGGCCCGCGCCCTTTGACGCTGGTGACGCGGTTTGGTTCTTCGATTCTTTGGCCCGGGACTTGGACTTCTGAGTGTGCGCGGTGGCGGCAGCAGCGGCGATCAAGGGCACGACCATGAGCAGGCGCAAAGCGGCGCGAAGAGAGCGCGACATCGAGCGAACCTCGAGGCATTGGTTGTGGAAGCGGCACGGATGCGGGCGCAGCGGCCCGGTGCAGCTCAAGGCACAGTCGATATAGAGCACGACGAGACCAATCGCAAGGCGGTGGCGGGCGTCGGCCGAATGAAGATCACGGCGGTCGTCGGGCGCTTTTTCGATCCCTTCGCCGCACCGTTCAGATGCCAATTCGATAGGCGCGCGCGCGTTCGCATTTCGTTAGGCGAACGGAGCGGCCGGCATCTACGCTCACGTAGACACGGACAGAGCGCGGACAGAGCGGACAAAGCACGGAGCGCTCCGGCGCCCGAGACGCAATGCAGCGCGAGGTCGCTTGGGCCCGTGTTTTTATCAACAACACCCAATTGGGTTTCACCCGAGCACGCACTATTCCTCGCAGCGGAGCGGTCCGTGCTTTGTCCCTAGTGTCCGCGCTTTGTCCGTTTCCTTATGAGCATAGAGGCCAGCCATTCGTCGCGCGGTGGAAGACGATGCGAGATTTCACCGGATATAAGCCGGTGCGCGAATGCTCCGGAATCTGCCACCCGTCACGTAGAATTTCGAAGCCTAACCGAGCCGTCCGCGCCTCGACTTGCCGCCTAACGGAAGCGTCCGGTGAGCGTCACTCCCCCGCCCGCTGCACTATTTGTCGCTTCCGCTCGAATCCGGCGCTCGTTCGTTCTCGGTGGGGAACGGTTTGGCCGGATACGGGCCAGCCAGCTTCGTGTACGTGCTGGCCCAGAAGTCCGGCGGCCCTTCGCTCTCCGGCACGCGGTTGTGCACGGGTTTTACGGCGCGTTTGAGATATGCGGCAATCGCCCAGAGCTCGCTATCGTCCATGTGGCGCCAGTCCGGCCACGGCATGGGCGGCGCCAGATACCGCGGGTGCATCGGGAAGTTGCCCTGCCCTGGTGTCGTCGACGTTATCTCCACATCCGGCGTCTCCTCGGGTCGAAGACCGTAGCGGAGCGCGTTGAAGATCTGCCGCTCCGTAAAGCGCCCCAGTCCGGTCTCGTTATCGGGCGTGAGGTTGCGGGGATACGTCTTGAAGCAGGGTTTGGCATCGGGATGCAGGGGCGTGCACGCCCCGACTTCGAACACCTGATCATCGGTCTCCACTCCCGCCAGCCACCCGTGCGACGACGGATCATCCAATCCGCCATGGCACCCGCCGCAACCATGCGAGAGCACCTGGTACCGTCCGCGCGCGATGAGCTGCGCGCTCGACGTGTCTGCGCGCGACGGTGCGGTGGCGCGACTAGGCTTGGTCGTGCGCGCTCCGAGGAGCAGCAGCGCGGCGGACAGCGGCACCAGACCTACGATCCAGCGAGACGAGATTCGCGCGCGCAGCATGGCCGGCCTCCCTATTTGAGTTCGAGAATGCCCATCATCCCTTCATCTTCGTGGTCGAGGATATGGCAGTGGTACATCCACTTGCCGGGGAAATCATCGAAGTGCACGACGATCCGCACCGAGGAGTGCCCGGGCACATTCACCACGTCCTTCCAACTCGGAAACGGCTCCGGCACACCGTCCCGGTCGAGCACCTGAAATCGGAATCCGTGGAGATGGAAGGGATGGTCCATGCCGACCACGTTCTGAATCTCCCAGATCTCCGTGGTCCCGAGGCGACCGTACAGGTCGACGCGATTCGCGTCCATCTTTTTTCCGTCAATCAGCCCCTGCGACATCACGAGTACGCGGTGCTCCGCAACGTGCGTCGTATCGAGCGGAGGCACATCGCGAAGGAGGGTCGGGACTCGAATCGGTGGCGCCGCCGGCGCGTGGCTGACGACGAGCGAAAGCAATGACCGCGTGCTGTCCCAGTTGGCGGGTCGCGTCTGCGGCATGTAGCGATCGTAAGGAAGATCAACGAGCTGCATGCGCTCGCCGGGCGTCGATCCGCCCTGCACCAAGACCTCGACGCGTTCGCTGTTGGCGACCATGACGTCGTGCACCGGCAGCGCGTGCGCGAACAGGCCCCCGTCGCTTCCCACGTGGATGAGTTGCGCTCCCGGCACCGACAACCGATACACGCGTGAGGCCGAGGCGTCGATGATCCGCCAACGCTGCATGCCGCCCGGAGGGATCTGGATGGTGGGCATCACCTGCCCATTCACCATGAGGACGTTTCCTTCGCGACCGTTTTCGAGGTCGACGTCCGCCTGGAGGGATTCAGAGTCGGGAAATGAGATCGCACCGTGTGCGTCGAAACGATTGTCGGAGAGGATGAGCACCTTGTCGGGGATGCCGAGCGCCGCAAGCGGATCGTCGCGCGCGCGGACGAGCATTGCGCCGAAGAGCCCCTTTGTCACCTGGTACGACGACCGGGCATCGGGGTGCGGGTGGTACCAGTAGGTCCCTGCGTATCCCGCCGGGATTCGGAATGTGTACACGTACGTCGAACCGGGTGGCACAGGGAAGAGAGCGCTCCCGTCATCAATCGCAGGAAGGTGGAGACCGTGCCAGTGGACCGTGGTGACTTCGGGCAGCTTGTTGTGGAAGTGGACGACGACGCTGTCTCCCTCGTGCACGTCGAGTGTGGGTCCCGGCACCATGCCGTTGTACGCGTACACGTCGACGAGCGGTCCGCCGCGCACGAGGCGGAGGCGGGCCGGTGCCGCGGTGAGTTCGACGTCGACGATGCCGGGGAC
>DATGJN010000020.1 GCA_035295165.1 bacterium | reverse complement strand
CCGTGCCCCGATGGACCTGTGTCAGGACCTGCACGCGCTGTTGATCCTTCTGACTCAACATGATCGTCTCCCTGGTCATAGTCCCAGGGTGACATAGTCACGGAACTGTTAGGGGGTGACATTATTGCTGAACTACTACAGGTAGGGTTGGGTATGATTGACGGTGGGGGCGACGTATGTTACCATACGTCGGATGTCTTTGCTGCGGTAGCGCTTTATCTTGATAAAGAAGGACGGTTCCCCGCTGATGCACCTGGAGCGCTGGCAACAGATCCCGTCGGGCACCCGCGACCTGCTCCCGGACGAGACCGCCCGGGTGCGGGAGGTCGTCGGCGGGATTCTGGGGCGCGTGCGGCGGTGGGGGTACCGCGAGGTGACCACCCCTACGCTCGAGTACCTTGACGTGCTGGTGCGGGGCGAGGGGAGCGCGGCGGGCGACAGCCTGTTCAAGCTTGTGGACCGCGGTGGGGAGCTCCTCGCGCTACGGCCCGAGATCACGACACCCGTGGCGCGTCTTGTCGCGACGCGGCTGCGCGGCACCGCGCTGCCGTTGCGGCTGGCCTATGCCGGGCAGGTGTTCCGGTGGCGCGAGGCCGGATCCGCGCGGCTGCGGGAGTTTCCGCAAGTGGGGTGCGAGCTTATCGGAGCGGGGACCCTCGAGGCGGACGCCGAGATCGTGACGATGGCGGTGGAAGCGCTGCAGGCGACCGGCGTCGGACAGTTCTCGATCAGTCTCGGCCACGTCGGTTTCCTGCGCGGCCTGCTTGCCGGACTGGATCTCCCCGAACCGGAATTGGAGGACGTGCGCGCGCTGCTCTACCAGAAGGACTTCGTGGGGTTGCGCCGCCTGCTGGAAACGCAGCGCGCGGCGCCGTCCCATGTACGCGCCTTGCTGGCGCTGCCGACGCTCCAGGGGCCGAGCGCGCTGGAAGAGGCCGGGCGGCTTGCGGACGCGCCCGAGGTCCGCGCGGTCGTGCAGGACCTCGCCGCGTTGCAGCGGATGCTCCGCGCGTCGGGCGCGTGGGACGCGGTGACGGTCGATCTCAGCATCATCCGGGACTTCGACTACTACACGGGCATCGTTTTCGAGGGGCACACCCCGACCCTCGGCGTCCCGCTGCTGGGCGGCGGCCGGTACGACCGGCTGTTGGAACGCTTCGGCGTCTCATGGCCCGCAACGGGATTCGCCGTGCGCGTCGAGCGCGTGCTGTCCGCCGAGGAAGGCGCGGTGGACGCGTGGGCGCCCGATGCCGTCGTGGCGTTCGAGAACGGGAGCCGCGAGGCGGCGCTCGCCTGCGCACGGGCGCTGCGGGCTCACGATCTCACGGTGGCCGTCGAGGTGCAGGGCCGCGCGTGGGACGTGGTGGCGCGCGAGGCGATCGCGCGGGGGGTCGAACGCGCGCTGCTGGTGCGCGGGCAGGCGGTCGTGGTGCGGGAGCGCGACGGCCGGGAGCACACCGTCGCGCTAGCGGACCTCGTCGGTCCCGCAGGGGAGGAGACCACGTCATGAGCATGGTCACGATCGCGATCCCGTCCGGACGCCTGCTGGAAGGGGCGATGGCGACGCTCGAGGCCGGCGGGTATCTGGCGGCGGGAGCGTGGCGCGACACCCGGCGGCTGATCCTCCCGGGTGTCGACGGGACGATCCGCTGTCTGATCGCGAAACCGGTGGATCTGCTGACGTACGTGGAACACGGTGCTGCGGACTTGGGCATCGCCGGCAAGGACACGCTTCTCGAGCAAGCGTGCGACGTCTACGAGTTGGTGGACCTTGGGTTCGGATTCTGCCGGGGGATCCTCGCGTTCCCGCAGGACGCGGCGGAGACGTGGGAGCGAAAGAGTCCGTTGCGCATCGCGACAAAGTATCCGCGCGTGACGGAACGGTACTTCTGGAGCCGGGGCCACTCGGTCGACATCATCACCATGCACGGCGCGGTTGAGCTCGCTCCTCAAGTCGGTCTCGCCGACGGGATCATGGATCTCGTGATGACGGGGCGGACGCTCGCGGAGAACCACCTGGTGGAGGTCGCCGAGCTGTTTCAGGCCACCGCCCGGTTGGTGGTCAACCGCGTGAGCCTGCGCAGCCGTGCGGACGCGGTCGCGGCCGTCGTCGAGCGGCTGCGGGCTGCGGTCAGGCAGCGCACGGCCGCGCCGTCGGCGTAGCCCGGCGGGGCCGCCGGAGTCGGACGGTCGGCCGCACAGCGCGGTACAAGGAGGGACGCGTGTGGACGTGGTGAAGCTGGGCGAGGTTTCGTCCGCACGGTTGCAGCGGATCCTCGGGCGCTCGAGCGCGGAGATGTTCGCGCCGGAACGGATCGCGCACGTGCGGGGGATCGTCGAGGACGTCCAACGCCGCGGCGACCCCGCGGTCGTCGAGTACACGCAGCGCCACGACGGTGTCACGCTGCCGCCGGACCGGCTACGCGTCGGCCGGGAGGAGTTCGTCCAGGCGCACGAGGCCGTGGACGACGGCCTTCGCACCGCGCTGGCCACGAGCATCGATCGCGCCCGTCGCTACAGCGAGTGGCTGCGGCCGCCTCAGCTCGCGATGGACGAGCTGGAGCCGGGCATTACGGTGGGCGTCAAGTGGACGCCGGTCGAGAGCGTGGGCGTGTACGTGCCGAGCGGCAAGGGAGCGTTCCCGTCGACGTTCATCACCATGGTGACACCCGCGGTGGTGGCTGGGGTCGAGGAGATCGCCGTGCTGGTCCCGCCGCGCAAGGACGGGCGCGCCGATCCGGCCCTGCTGGTCGCGGCCGATCTGCTCGGGGTCACGCAGGTGTTTCGCGCAAACGGCGTCGCCGGCGTGGCCGCACTCGCCTTCGGCACCGCGACGTTTCCGCGGGTGCGCCTCCTCGGCGGGCCGGGCAACCCCTACGTGACCGCCGCGCAGATCGCGGTGCAGGCGTTCGGGGTGCGGCTCCTCTCCGTGCTCGGCCCGACCGAATCCATGATCCTCGCGGACGACTCCGCGGACCCGTCCCGTCTCGCGCTGGATCTGCTGAACGAGGCCGAACACGGCAAAGACTCGGCGGCGATCCTCGTCACGGCGTCCGCCTCGCTGGTGGACGAGGTGCAGGCGATGCTGCCGCGCTATCTCGGACAGCTGCCGGCGTGGCGGCGTGAGTTTGCGGAGGCGGCGTTGAGTGACTGCGGCGGCGCGGTCGTCGCGCCGACGCTTGACGAGGCCATCGCGTTCGTGAACCTGTACGCGCCCGAGCATCTCCAGGTCGCGACCCGGGATCCGTTGGCGACCCTCGGCCGCATCCGGAACGCGGGCGAGGTGCTGCTCGGCCAGGACACGCCATTCTCCGCCGGCAACTACGCGCTCGGCGTGCCCGCCGCGCTGCCGACCGGCGGGTTCGCGCGGGTCGGATCCGGCGTGACCGTCCTCAGCTATCTGAAGACGACCTCGGTCGCGCATCTGGACGCGCGTGGGCTCGCCGCCGCCAGGCCGGTTGTGGAACACCTCGGGCGGTACGAAGACTTCCCCGCGCACGTGCTGGCCGTGACGGCGCGGGGACAGGGCGAATGAGCCGACGCGGGCGCGTGGTCCGGGAGACGGGCGAGACGCGCGTGGACGCCGCCTGGGCGGTCGACGGGACCGGCCGAAGCGACATTGCGACCGGGATCCCGTTCCTCGACCACATGCTCGCCCAGATCGCCCGCCACGGCCGGTTCGATCTCACGGTGACCGCGACCGGCGACCTGGCCGTGGACGCCCACCACACCGTCGAAGACGTCGGGATCGCGCTCGGCCGCGCGCTGCGGGACGCGCTCGGCGACGGCGCGGGTATTCGGCGATTCGCGTCCGCGCACGCGCCGCTTGACGAAGCGTTGGTGCTGGCGGTGGCCGACGTGAGCGGGCGGCCGTTTCTCCACTACGGCGTGCCCGTGGCGCGCCAACGCCTCGGCGCCTACGACACCGATCTCACCGAGGAGTTCTTCCGGGCGTTCGCGGTGAACGCCGGGATCACGCTGCACCTCGTGCTGCTGCACGGTCGGAACGCCCATCACATCGTCGAGGCCGCGTTCAAAGCGCTGGCCCTGGCGCTCGACCGCGCGACGGAACTCGACCCGCGCATCCGCGACGTGCCGTCGACGAAAGGGACCCTGGCGTGATCGCGATCGTCGACTACGGCGCCGGCAACCTGCACAGCATCCGCCAGGCGCTTCTGCGGCTCGGGCTCGACGCGAGGGTCGTGGAGACCCCGCAGGGGCTCGAGTCGATGACCGCGCTCGTCGTCCCCGGGGACGGCGCGTTTGGCCCGGCGGTCGCGCGGCTGCGCGCGCTCGGGTGGGCGGAGCGGATCGCCGAGCACGTGCGCGCGGGTCGGCCGTTCCTCGGCGTGTGTCTCGGGATGCAGTTGCTGTTCGACGAGAGCGAGGAGGATGGGCTCCATCTGGGCCTCGGTGTGCTGCCCGGGCGCGTCGTCCGGCTGCCGGAGGCCGTCAAGGTGCCGCACATGGGCTGGAACCAGCTGCGGGTCGAGCGTCCGTCGCCCCTGCTCGCGGGCATCGCCAGCGGAGCGTACGTGTACTTCGTGCACTCCTACCACGTCGCACCCGCGGACGCCGGGCTCGTCGCGGCCACCACGTCGTACGGCGGCGACATCGCCGCCGTGGTCGGCCGGGATAACCTCTGGGCGACGCAGTTCCACCCCGAGAAGTCCGGGCCCGTCGGCGTGCGGATGCTCCAAAACGTTGCGAGGTGGGTCGCCGGTGCTGGTGCTTCCTTCCGTTGACATTCGCGGCGGGCGGTGCGTGCGCCTGATCCAGGGGGCGGCCGATCGGGAGCGGGTGTACGGCGACGATCCCGTCGCGGCCGCGCTTCGCTGGCAGCACGCAGGCGCCGCGTGGGTGCATGTCGTCGACCTGGACGGGGCGTTCGACGGGCGACCCGGCAACGAGGGGACGATCATCCGCCTGATCCGCGCGCTTCGCGTCCCCGTCGAGGTCGGCGGAGGCATCCGCGACCTCGCGACGATCGAGCGCTATCTCGCGGAGGGCGCCGCCCGCGTCATCCTGGGGACGATGGCCGCGACGTCCCCGGAGCTGCTCCGGGACGCGTGCGCGCGGTTCGGCGACCGCATCGCGGTCGGCATCGATGCGCGAGGCGGGGCGGTGGTGACGCAGGGGTGGGTGACCACGACCGGTGAACCCGCGCTCGAGGCGGCGACGCGGGTCACCGGCGCGGGCGCGCGGCGGATCATCTACACGGACACCGGCCGCGACGGCATGCTCGACGGTCCGAACCTGGCCGCGTTCGAGGCGATGCTCGGCGTCGCGAACGTGCCGGTGATCGCGTCGGGCGGCGTCGCCTCGGCCGCCGACGTGCGCCGCCTGCGGGCGCTCGAGGCCCGAGGGCTCGAAGGCGTGATCGTTGGCCGGGCGCTGTACGAGGGGCGGGCGAGCCTCGAGGACTTGCTCGCCGCGGCGGCCTGAGATGCTGGTGCGCCGCGTGATCCCCTGCCTGGACGTCACGGAGGGCCGTGTCGTCAAAGGGACGAGCTTCGTGAACCTCCGTGACGCCGGGGACCCGGTCGAGCTCGCGACACTGTACGACCGCGAGGGCGCGGACGAGCTGGTGTTCCTGGACATCACCGCGAGCCACGAGGGCCGGGGGATCATGGAGGACGTCGTGCGGAAGACCGCCGAAGTGCTCACGATCCCGTTCACCGTGGGGGGAGGGCTCCGGACCGTCGCCGACCTGCGCCGCATGCTGCGGGCGGGCGCCGACAAGGTGGGCATCAACACCGCCGCCGTGCAGCGCCCCGATGTGATCCGCGAGGCGGCGCTCCAGTTCGGCAGCCAGTGCGTGGTGATCGCGATCGACGCCCGGCGCGTGGGCCCCGATCGGTGGGAGGTGTACGTGCACGGCGGGCGCACCCCGACGGGCCTGGACGCGGTGGGGTGGGCCCAGCGCGCGGCCGCCCTCGGCGCGGGGGAGTTGCTGCTGACGAGCATGGACGAGGACGGACACGAGGACGGGTACGACGTCGAGCTGACCCGCGCGGTGACGCGGGCGGTGCGGATTCCGGTGATCGCGTCGGGAGGCGCCGGGACCCCGCAGCACCTCCTCGACGCCATCGTGGAGGCGGACGCGGACGCCGTGCTCGCGGCCTCGATTTTCCACTATCGCAAATACAGTATCGCCGCGGTCAAGACGTTCATGGCGGACCACGGGGTGCCCGTGCGTCCGGTGGAGGGAGTCTGAGTCATGCGTGAAGCCGATGCCGTGACCTTCGATGCGGCCGGCCTGGTCATGGCGGTGGCGCAGGACGCCGCGACCGGCGCCGTCCTGATGGTGGCGCACATGAACCGGGAGGCGCTGGAGCGAACCCTCGCCACCGGGCAGGCGTGGTACTGGAGCCGCAGCCGACGGCGCCTGTGGCGCAAGGGAGAGGAATCGGGGCACACGCAGCGTGTGCGCGCCGTCAGGATGGACTGCGACGGGGACGCCCTGGTGCTGGCCGTGGACCAGGTCGGGCCGGCCTGCCACACCGGTCACGCGACCTGTTTCTATAGAAGCCTCGTCCTCGAAGACGGCAGGGTCCGCGCGGTCGAAGCGCCGCCCGGCGCCGCCAGCGCCGAACGCGCTGGCCCCGCCGCCGCGCCGGCGCCCAGCGACCGCGCAGCGGCCGGGGCGTCCGGTCCGGAGATCCTCGGGGAGCTGGCCGCGGTCCTCGTCGACCGGCGGCGCGAGCCCCGGGCCGGGTCGTACACCTCCGGTCTCTTCGCCGAGGGGCTGGCGCGTTTGAACGAGAAGGTCATGGAAGAGGCCGCCGAAGTGACCCGCGCGGCGCGAAAGGAGACACCCTCGAGGCTCGTCGAGGAAACGGCGGACCTGTGGTTTCACATCTTGGTGCTGCTCGTCTATCAGGGCGTCGACCCGGCGCGTGTGTTCGGCGAGCTGGCGAAACGCCGGCGCTGACGGTGCCCCCGTGACCCCCCTGCGGAGCCCCCGCGCCGCACGCGGTTGAGGGGGGCTGCGCTGCCCCGATGCGGTACGCGATTTTCTCCGATGTCCACGCGAACCTGGAGGCGCTCGAGGCCGTCCTGGCCGAGGCCGGGTCGGGGCGGCCGGACGCGTACGTGTGCCTCGGCGACGTCGTAGGGTACGGCCCCGACCCCAACGAGTGCGCGGCCCGCGTGCGCGACCTGGGTGCCGCCACGGTGGCCGGGAATCACGACCGGGCGGCGCTCGGTGCGGTCGATCTCGACACGTTCAGCGCGCTCGCACGCGCCGCGATCGAGTGGACCCAGACCGTGCTCCTCGCCGAGACGCGGACGTGGCTTGCCGCGCTGCCGCTCCGGCGGGATATCGCCGGCGGCCTCGCGGTCCACGGCAGCCCGCGCGATCCGATCGAGGAGTACATCCTCGATCTGCCCGCCGCGCTCGCGAACTTCTCTGCCGCCGCGTTCACGTGCTGTTTCGTCGGCCATACGCACATCCCGGGCGCATTCGTTCTCGAACCCGACGGCAGGGTCGGCACCGTGACGCTGCCTCCGGGCTCGCCGGTCCGGCTGAGGCCGGACGCCCGCTACATCGTCAACGTGGGCAGCGTGGGCCAGCCCCGCGACGGCGATCCGCGCGCGTCCTACTTGATCCTCGACGCCGACGCGGGAACGGTTACCCTGCGGCGTGTTTCGTACGCGCTCGCGACGACGCAGGCCAAGATGGCCGCCCGCGACCTTCCTTCGGTGCTCGCGCAGCGGCTCGCGCTCGGGCGGTGACGTCGCCCGGGACCGGGAGGGAGCGGTTCGCGGACCGGCGAACGTGCACCACGTGTGCCTATCCCCGCACGGGCGTCCCGCGCGTGCGTTCCTGCGCCACCGGGCGCATGACATCGAACCGGGGGTGACGAGAGACCGTGGCGAACAAGGAACCGAAGAAAGATGCCGGCCGCCGGTTGATCACGATCGAGGACCTGGTGGCGCTCCCCGTGGTGAACGATCCGCAGTTCTCTCCGGACGGCTCCCAGATCGCGTACACCGTGACGACCGCGGACCGGGACGCGAACGCCTACCGCACGCACCTGTGGGTCGTGCCCTCGGGCGGGGGCGCGCCGCGCCAGCTGACGACCGCGAAGGGCCGCGACATCAGTCCTCGGTGGTCGCCCGACGGCGCGCAGATCGCGTTCGTGTCGGATCGCGGCGGCGACAAGCAGATCTGGGTCATTCCGATCGGGGGCGGCGAGGCGCGGCCGCTCACCTCGGGGAAGATGTCGCCGTCGGATCTCGCCTGGGCCCCGGACGGCCGTTCGCTCGCGTTCGTGGGCAAGCCGCCGGCGGCACCGGAGTCCCGCGACGACAGCGACGTCCGCGTGATCTCGAGGCTTCGCTACAAGCAGGACGGCGAAGGCTTTTGGGACGGGCGCTGGAAGCAGATCTTCATCGTGGCTGCGTCCGGCGGGGACGCGAGGCCGCTGACCCAGGGGGAGTACGATCACCTCTTCCCGGCGTGGTCGCCGGATGGGACGACCCTCGCGTACGCCGCAAACCCGGATCCGAACGCGGATTTGACGAACACGGCCGACGTGTGGATCATCCCGACCGGCAAGATCCCACCGTCCGCGCCGGCGCGCCGGCTGACGCGGGGGATCGGACCGATCCAGTCGCCGGCGTGGTCCCCGGACGGCAGCCGCATCGCCTACATCGGACACGACAACACGTGCTGGGGTGCCACCAACTGGCAGGTGTGGGTCGTGCCCGCCGCCGGCGGCGACCCCGCGTGCCTGACCGCGGATGCCGACCGGAGCGTCGGCCACCACATCGTCACGGACATGCGCGCGCACCCGTCGTCCGGTGGCCTCACCTGGTCCGCCGACGGCCGCCGGCTGTTCTTCATGCTCGGTGACGGTGGGAGCACGCAGATCGCCTCGGTGGCTGCGGACGGCGGGCCGGTCCGCCCGGAGACGCGGGGCGACCACGAGTTGATCGGGTGCTCGGTGGCGCCGCGGACGGGACGGGTGGCGTGCGTGGAGAGCGACCCGCTCACGCCGGGCGAGGTGGCGGTTGCGGACCTCGGGGCCGCGCCGGCCTCGCTGCGGCGGCTCACCGACCACACCGGACCGCTGCTCCGCACGCTCGCGCTCGCGTCCCCCGACCGCTTCGAGTTCGCCAGCGTGGATGGATGGACGGTCGAGGGGTGGGTCCTGCGGCCGGCCGCCGCCAAGGGCGGCCGCGTGCCGACGATTCTCGAGGTTCACGGCGGGCCGCACGCCGCGTACGGCCATGCGTTCTTCCACGAACTGCAGCTCCTCGTCGCGGAAGGGTACGGCGTGATCTACATGAACCCGCGCGGCAGCCAGGGATACGGTCAGACGTTCACGGCGGGCACGCGCCACGACTGGGGCGGAAAGGACTACCAGGATCTGATGCGCGGCGTCGATCACGCGATCGCGACGTACGCGTGGATCGACCCTGACCGGCTGGGGGTTGCCGGCGGCAGCTACGGAGGGTTCATGACGAACTGGATCGTCGGGCATACCCAACGCTTCCGCGCCGCGGTGACGATGCGCGGCATCAGCAACGCCTCCAGCCAGTGGGGCACGTCGGACCTCGCCTACATGAAGGGATTCTGGGAGTATCCTGGGGAGCCGTGGGAATCCCCGGAGTTCTACCGCGAGCGCTCGCCGATCACCTACGTCCGCCAGATGCAAACGCCGACCCTCATCCTGCACAGCGAGAACGACCACCGGTGTCCGATCGAGCAGGGCGAGCAGCTCTTCGTCGCGCTGAAGAAGCAGGGCGTGCCGACGCTGTTCGTGCGGTTTCCGAACGAGAGTCACGACCTCTCGCGGAACGGGCAGCCCAAGCACCGGCTGGAGCGCCTGCGCCACATTACCGCGTGGTTTCGGACGTATCTCGCTGGGGCGGACGAGGGCGTCGCGACCACGGGGGGCCGGCGGGAGAGCGTGGCGGCCGATGAGTGAGCGGCCCCGTCCGCGCCGGCTGGGCGAGTGACGCGGATCTACACCCGCACCGGCGACAGCGGAGACACGAGTCTTTTCGGCGGGCAGCGGGTCCGGAAGGACGATCTCCGCGTGCGCGCGTACGGGGCGATCGACGAAACCAACGCCGCGCTCGGCGTGGCCCGCGCTGCGGGTCCGGCACCGGAGATCGACGCGGTCCTGGCGCGGCTCCAACACCACCTCTTCGATCTTGGCGCCGAGCTCGCCACGCCCCCGACGGCGTCCTCTGCGGCTGCGGCCCACATCCAGCGGGTGGCGCCGGCGTGGGTGGCCGCGCTCGAGGGGGACATCGACCGGTTCGAGGACGCGCTGCCTCCGTTGAAGACGTTCGTCCTGCCCGGCGGCACGCCGTCCGCGGCGGCGCTGCACGTGGCGCGGACGGTGGCGCGGCGCGCGGAGCGGGAGATCGTGACGCTGGCCGCTCATGCGCCGGTCAACGCGGACCTGCTCCGGTTCGTGAACCGGCTCTCGGACCTGCTCTTCGTGCTCGCGCGCGCCGCGAACCACATGGCCGGCAACGCGGACGCGACCTGGATCCCCGCCCGATAGACGCGCCGGTGGCGGCCCCGCCGGGTCGCGGCGCGGGCTACTTCTCCCGCGGGTCGGGCGAGCGCGGGACCGCGGGCATCCGGTACGGGAGCGGCACGTACTCGACCGAGGGGCGGTTCCGCCCCGCCTGCGGGTAGAGCTGCATCAGATCGTAGATCGCGCGCGGCACGTCCGTCGAGACCTCGAAGCCGAGCGCGCGGGCCTCCGTCACCGTGATCGGATAGTCGTGTGTCCACTCGCCGCCGGCCAGCCTGGTGGCGAGCGCCTCCGCGCGGTCGGACGGGAGCCGGCGCGAGACGAGCTCGACGACCACCGCCCGGACCTGCGCCACGGCCTTCCTGGCGATGTTCGCGAGGATCAGCGTCTCGTCGTTCACCCGCTCGATAGGTTTGCGATCGACCACCGCGATGATCGAGACCGCGGGATACTGGCCGAGCTGCGGGTCGACGGGACCGAGGACGGCGTGTTCGTCCATGACGATCGCGTCGGCGGCGAGGGCGATCAGCGTGCCTCCGGACATCGCGTAGTGCGGCACGAACACCGTGACTCGCCCGCGATGATCGCGCAGGGCGCGGGCGATCTGTTCCGCCGCGAGCACCAGCCCTCCCGGGGTGTGCAGGATCACGTCGATCGGGAGCTCGGGGGACGTCAGGCGAATCGCCCGCAGCAGGTTCTCCGAGTCCTGGATGTCGATGTAGCGGACGATCGGGATGCCGAGGAAGTTGACCGTCTCCTCACGATGGATGAGCGCGATCACCCGGCTGCCCCGCTGGCGCTCGAGCAGCTGCAGCAGGCGGAGTCGCGCCATCTGCTGCAACTGCCGCGCGAGCACCGGTTGCAGCACCGAGAGGACGAATAAGAGCCAGAAGAGGTCCGTGAAGTTGATGCTCATGGACGTGCTCCCGCCAGCCGTGCGAGTCCGCATCATGTCCGGGTGGGCGATGGTCGCGCACCGCCGGATCATCGCGGTGGGTTTCACTCGGCGCACGCCACGTTCCTGCGCGCAGCCGCCCCGCACCGCCGGTGCGGGGCGAGGGGAGGAAACGCCGAAACCCGGACCGAAGCACGCTACAGGTTCTCAGGTCAGGCTTCCGGACGGTTCCCATGGCTGACGAAACGGCGTCGCATTCGTACGCCCCGGCGTATCCTTGGTGGCTCCAACCAATTGCAACGGTCGTGATCCTGAGTGCGTTCGGCGTGTACTCCATTTGGGTGGCGCTCCAGGGACACGGGTACTTCGCTCCGTACCTCTCGCCGTTCTACTCACCGCCGATCAGGATCGCCGGGATTCCGATCTCACCCGCGTGGTGGGTGCTGTGGGCGCCGCTGGGGTTTCGGGCCACATGCTACTACTACCGTAAAGCCTACTACCGCTCGTTCTTCCGGGACCCGGTGTCCTGCGCGATTGGCGAGTCGCGCGGACGGTACGCCGGCGAGACCGCGTTTCCGTTCCTCCTCAATAACCTGCATCGTTTCTTCCTGTACCTGGCGATCATCGTGCTCGCCTTCCTGTGGAAGGACGCGATCGACGCGTTCGTCTTCAACGGACAGTTTGGCGTCCATCTCGGGTCGCTCTTGTTCCTCGCCAATGTCGTGCTCCTGACGGGGTACACCGCTGGCTGCCACGCGTTCCGGCACATCGTCGGCGGGAACCTCGATTGCTATTCCTGCGCGCACGGCGGGCGCGTCCGATACCGCGCGTGGCAGTGGGTCAATCCGTTCAACCACCGCCATCCGATGTGGGCGTGGGCGAGTCTGTTCTCCGTCGGACTCGCCGACGTATACGTGCGGCTGCTGATGGCAGGGGTCATCACCGACCCGAGGTTGTTCTAGGCCGGTGCCGACGAGAGGGGCGAGGGGGAGGGTGCGCCGGGGTGGCTGAGTGGTACGAGTCGCACCAATATGACGTGCTCGTGATCGGCGCGGGCGGTTCGGGGTTGCGCGCGGCGATCGCGGCCGCCGAGGCCGGCGTCAAGGTCGGCCTCGTCTGCAAGTCGCTGCTCGGGAAGGCCCACACGGTGATGGCCGAGGGCGGCATCGCCGCCGCGCTGGCGAACCTGGATCCCAAGGACGGCTGGGAGGTCCACTTCGCCGACACGATGCGCGGCGGGCAGATGATCAACGATTACCGCATGGTCGAGATCTTTGCCAAGGAAGCCCCCGACCGCGTCTACGAACTGGAGCGCTGGGGAGGCCTGTTTGACCGCACGCCGGACGGGCGGATCATGCAGCGTCCGTTCGGGGCGCACACGTACCGCCGGCTGTGTCACGTCGGCGACCGCACGGGGCTGGAGCTGATCCGCACCCTCCAAGATCGGGCGATCCACAGCGGCGTCGAGGTTCACATGGAAGTGACCCTGACGCGGTTGCTCAAGGACGGCGACCGGATCGCCGGGGCGTTCGGATACCGGCGGGAGGACGGGCGATTCGTGCTGATCAAGGCCAAAGCGGTCGTCCTCGGCACCGGCGGATGGGGCAAACTCTTCAAGGTCACGAGCAACTCGTGGGAGTGCACCGGGGACGGCTGCGCGATGGCGTACGAGGCCGGCGCGGAGTTGATGGACATGGAGATGGTGCAGTTCCACCCGACCGGCATGGTCTGGCCGCCGGGGGTGCGCGGGATTCTGGTCACGGAAGCGGTGCGCGGGGAGGGCGGGATTCTCCGGAACTCCGAAGGTGAGCGGTTCATGCAGCGGTACGATCCGAAGAAGATGGACCTGAGCAGCCGCGACGTGGTTGCGCGCTCGATCTACAAGGAGGTCCAGGCCGGCCGCGGGAGCCCGCACGGCGGCGCGTTCCTCGACATCTCCCATCGCGGCGCGGACTTCATCAAGAAGAAGCTGCCGAGCATGTACGATCAGTTCCTCAAGCTCGCCGACATCGACATCACCAAGTCGCCGATGGAGGTCGCGCCGACCATCCACTACGTGATGGGCGGGGTGCGCGTGGCGGCCGGCGAGGGCGCCACGACGGTCCCCGGGCTGTACGCCGGCGGCGAGGTCGCGGCCGGGCTCCACGGGGCGAACCGGCTCGGCGGCAACTCCTTGAGCGACCTCGTGGTGTTCGGCAGGCGCGCAGGCGAGCACGCGGCGCGGTACGCGAAGGGCCTCGATCGCGCGCCGCGGGTGGACGACGGGCAGGCGGACGCGGAGCGGCAGCTCCTGCTGCGGCCGTTCGAGGCGAACGGCGCAGAGAACCCGTACCAGCTCCACGAGGAGCTGCAGGAAGTCATGGGTACGCACGCCGGGATCGCCCGGAAGGGCGACGAGCTCAAGGCCGGGCTGGAGAAGATCTTGACCCTGCAGGCGCGGGCCGATCGCATGCACGTCGGCGGGTCGCAGCTGTTCAACCCCGGGTGGCACACGTGCCGCGACGTTCGTTTCATGCTGGTGCTGTGCGAGGCGATCCTGCGGTCCGCGATCGAGCGGACGGAGAGCCGAGGGGCCCACTGGCGACTCGACTTTCCGGACCAGAACCCGGAGTGGGGCCGCAAAAACCTTGTGGTCAAGCACACCGACGCGGGAATGGCGGTGTCGACGCGCCCGGTGCCGCAGATCCCGCCGGAGCTCGCGCGGCTGCTCGAGGCGAAGGCATGAGCCGGGGGGCGTATACGCCGGTGCGCGGAATTTTCTGACGGGGGCGCGCCGGCGTAGCCGGCAAACGTCCGGCGGGAGGCAACGATGGCAGAAGCAACGTTCCACGTCTTCAGAGGCGACAAAAGCGGCGGCGACCTCCGCACCTACCAGGTGCCGGTGACCGAGGGGATGGTCGTCCTCGACGCGATCCACTACATCCAAGCGCACCAGGACTCTACGCTGGCGTGCCGGTGGAACTGCAAGGCCGCGAAGTGCGGGTCGTGCAGCGCAGAGGTGAACGGGAAGCCCCGGTTGATGTGCAAGACGCGTCTCGACGACTTCGCGGGGCAGCCGATCACGGTCCGGCCGATGAAGGTGTTTCCGCTGATCAAGGACCTCGTGACCGACGTCTCGTGGAACTACCGGGTGAACCAGCAGATCCCGCCGTTCACGCCCGCGCCGAACGACCAGGGGCCGTGGAAGATGTACGCGGAGGACGTGGACCGGTTGTTCGAGTTCCGGAAGTGCATCGAGTGCTTCCTGTGTCAGGACGTCTGCCATGTGCTCCGCGAGCACGACGGCACGGACCGGTACTACGGCCCTCGGTTCATGGTGCGCATCGCCGGGCTGGAGATGCATCCGAAGGACACGCTGTCGCGCACGGCGCTGCTCCACGGCCGCGGCGGGATCGGGTTCTGTAACATCACGAAGTGCTGCGAAGAGGTCTGCCCCGAGCACATTCACATTACCGACAACGCCATTATCCCGCTCAAGGAGCGCGTCGCCGATGAGTACTTCGATCCGTGGCGTGCCCTGCTCCGCGTTTTCGGCGGGCGGAAAGAACCACGCGGCACCTAGGAACGCGGGGCGCCGCGCCGGGGCGGACACGACCTGAGCGGCGGCCGGGGGCCGGCGAGTGGGCGGCCCGGCCACCGATCCTGAGCGAAGGAGCACGCCGTCATGCCGACGTTTGACTCGCTGACCCCTCCCACAGAGGGTGCGCCGATCGAGATCCGAGACAACACGCTGCACGTCCCCGACACGCCGATCCTCCCCTACATCGAAGGCGACGGCACCGGCCCCGACATCTGGAAGGCGACGGTGCGCGTGCTCGACGGCGCGGTCGCGAAGGCGTACGGGAAGAAGCGGCGGATCGTCTGGTTCGAGGTGTTTGCCGGCGAGAAGTCGTTCAACCGCTTCAAGACGTGGCTGCCGGAGGACACTCTGCGCGCGTTCTCCCACTACGTCGTCGGGATCAAAGGACCGCTGACGACGCCGGTGGGCGGCGGGATGCGCAGCCTGAACGTGGCGCTGCGTCAGCTCCTCGATCTGTACGCATGCGTGCGTCCGGTCCGGCACTTCGAGAACGTGCCGAGCCCGGTCAAGCACCCGGAGCAGGTCGATATGATCATCTTTCGCGAGAACATGGAGGACATCTACGTCGGCTACGAGTTCGCGAGTGGCACGCCCGAGGCGAAAAAGTTGATCGACTTCGTGAACCAGGAGTTCAAATGGAAGGTCCGTCAGGACTCCGGCGTAGGCCTCAAGCCGATGAGCCCGTACGGCAGCAAGCGCCTGATCCGCAAGGCGCTCCGGTACGCGATCGACCGTCACCGCAAGAGCGTGACGCTCGTCCACAAGGGCAACATCATGAAGTACACGGAGGGCGCGTTCAAGGACTGGGGGTACGAACTGGCACGCGAGGAGTTCGGCGACCGCACGATTCCGTGGGACGACGTCGAGAAGACGCACGGCGGCAAGGTGCCGGCCGGAAAGGTGCTGATCCAGGACTATATCGCGGATGTCACGTTCCAGCACGTGCTCACCCGACCGACATCGTTTGACGTGATCGCCACCTCCAACCTGAACGGCGACTACCTGTCGGACGCGGTCGCGGCTCAGGTCGGCGGCATCGGGATGGCCCCCGGCGGGAACATCAGCGACTTCCACGCGGTTTTCGAGGCGACCCACGGCACCGCACCCCGGTACGCGAACCAGGACAAGGTCAACCCCGGCTCGCTGATTCTCTCCGGGGTGATGATGCTCGAGCACCTCGGGTGGACCGAGGCCGCCGACGCGGTCGTCCGTGGGCTCGAGGCGACGTTCCGCAAGAAGATCGTGACCTACGACCTTGCGCGGTTGATGGACGGGGCCCGCGAAGTCAGGACCAGCGAGTTCGCGACCGCCGTGATCGACCAGTTCTAGGAGCGCACCCGGCGAAGGGGTAGGGGACGCTAGTCGGCGCCGGAGAAGGAGACACGTCGGTGGCGGGAACGCGAGCAAAGGTCAGCATCGTGGGGGCGGGCAACGTCGGGCACTCGGCGGCGCAGTGGCTCGTGTCGCACCGGCTTGCCGACGTCGTGCTCGTGGACGTGATCGAGGGGATGCCGCAGGGCAAGGCGCTCGACCTCAGCCAGGCGGGCCCGATCGAGGGGTTTGACGTCACGATCACGGGGACCAACAACTACGATGACACCGCGGGATCCGACGTCGTCGTGATCGTCGCCGGCGTCGCCCGCAAGCCGGGGATGAGCCGCGAGGATCTTCTGAACGTCAACGCCGGGATCGTCACGAAGGTGACGCAAGAGGTCACGCGGCGGTCGCCGCGGGCCTGCCTGATCGTGGTGACCAACCCGCTCGACGCGATGGTGTATCTCGCGTACAAGGCGAGCGGGTTCCCGCCCGCGCGCGTGATGGGGCAAAGCGGTGCCCTCGACAGCACGCGGTTCCGGACGTTCATCGCCCGCGAGCTCGGGGTGTCCGTGCGGGACGTGTCGGCGCTCGTGATCGGGGCGCACAGCGACACCCACATGGTCCCGCTTGCGAGTCTCGCGACCGTCGGCGGCATGCCGCTCCGCCTGCTGCTGCCGCCGGACAAGATCGCGGCGATCGTGGAGCGGACGCGCAAGGGAGGCGCCGAGATCGTCGGCCTGCTCAAGACCGGCAGCGCGTTCTTCGCGCCGGGGGCGGCGATCTGCGAGATGGTCGAGGCGATCCTGCAGGACCGCAAGCGCGTGATCCCGCTGTCGGCATATCTGACCGGCCAGTATGGGGTCCAAGATCTGTACGTCGGCGTGCCGGCGATCCTCGGGGCCGGCGGCGTGGAGCGGATCTACGAGATCCCGCTCGAGGGCGTCGAGCGGGCCGCGTTCGACGAAGCGGTCAAGAGCATCCGCGAGAACGTCGCGCTGGTCAAGGGGTAGGGCAATGAAGCTGCACGAGTACCAGGCCAAGGAGTACTTTGCTCGGTACGGGCTTCCGGTGCAGAAGGGCACGGTCATCGAGCGGCCCGAGCAGGTTGCGACGCTCACGCTCCGCTATCCGGTGGTCGTGAAGGCGCAGGTGCTCGTCGGCGGGCGCGGCAAGGCGGGCGGCGTGAAACTCGCCGCGACCCCCAAGGAAGCCGAGGAGCGGGCCCGGGCGATCCTCGGGATGGACATCAAGGGCGAGCGCGTCACGCGCGTGCTGGTCGTCGAGGCCGCGGATATCGAGAAGGAATACTATCTGGCGTTCGTGACCGATCGGACCACCGGGCGGGTCGCCGCGATCGCGTCGGCCGAGGGCGGCGTGGAGATCGAGACGGTCGCCCACACGGCGCCGGAGAAGATCGCCCGCGCCGAGGCGGACCCGTTCCTCGGCTTCCCCGATTTCCAGGCGCGCGTCGTGGGCCGCCGGCTCGGGTTCACGGGCGCCCTGCTCGAGGAGTTCGTGAAGATCGCCGCCACCCTGTACCGACTGTACTGGGCCGAGGACGCCGATCTCGCGGAGATCAACCCTCTGGCGCTGGTCGGCGGCCACTTGTTGTGCGTGGATGCCAAGCTGGTTCTCGACGACAATGCGCTCTACCGCCACGCGGGGCTGCCGGCGAACGAGGAGATGACCGAGCTCGAGGCCGCCGCCAAGAAACACGGGCTCTCGTACGTCGAGCTGGACGGCGACATCGCGGTGATCGGAAACGGCGCGGGACTCGTGATGAGCACGCTCGATCTGCTCGCGCACTTCGGCGGCCGCGCGGCCAACTTCCTCGATGTCGGCGGGGGCGCGAGCGCGGAAGCGATGCAGACGGCGCTCGGGATCGTCCAGCGGAAACCCGGGGTGCGCGCCGTGTTCATCAACATCTTCGGCGGGATCACGCGGTGCGACGACGTCGCGCGCGGGATCGTCGAAAACCCGCCGAAGGTGCCGGCGAGCATCCGGCTCACCGGGACGAACGAGGCGGAGGGGCAGAAGATTCTCAAGGACGCCGGCATCGCGGCCGGTCTGGACCCCGACGAGGGAGCACGGATGGCGGTCGAGCTGGCGCGCGGCGCCGCGAAGCGGGGAGGCCGGTAGATGGCCGTCATCGTTGGGAGCCAGACGCGCCTGCTGGTCCAAGGGATCACGGGCTACCAGGGTGCGTTCCACACCGGCCTCATGCTACACGCGGGGACCAAGGTCGTTGCCGGGGTGACCCCCGGCAAAGGCGGCACCAGGACGCACGACGTGCCGGTGTTCGATACCGTGGACGAGGCGGTGCGCGCCACGGGCGCGAACGCGTGCTGCATCTTCGTTCCCGCGCGGTTCGCGCGTGACGCGGCCCTCGAGGCGATCGCCAGCCGGCTCGATCCCGTCGTCATCATCACCGAGGGGATGCCGGTGCACGACGCGATCGAGGTCGTCGGATACGCGCGACAGCAGGGCGTCCGGGTGCTCGGCCCGAACGGCCCCGGGGTGACGACGCCGGGACAGTGCCGCGTCGGGATCATGCCGACGCAGCTGTTCGAACCGGGACCGGTCGGCCTCGTCTCCCGCAGCGGCACGCTGACGTACGAGGTCGTCGCGGGGCTGACGCGCGCCGGGCTCGGGCAGTCGACGGCGGTCGGGCTCGGCGGAGACCCGGTCGTCGGGACCTCATTCGTCGAAGCGCTGGAGCTGTTCAACGCGGATCCCGACACACGGGCGATCGTGTTGCTCGGCGAGATCGGCGGCAGCGCGGAGGAGGCCGCCGCCCGGTACATCCAGGCGAACGTCCGAAAGCCGGTCGTCGCCTACATCGCCGGCCGCACCGCACCGGCCGGCAAGCGGATGGGACACGCTGGGGCCGTGATCTCCGGGACCGAGGGCACGGCCGACCACAAGATCGAGGCGCTCGAAACCGCCGGCGCGCGGGTCGCGACGCTGCCGAGCGGCGTCGCGGCGCTGGTCAGAGCCGCGCTGCGGTAGCCGATCGCGTCACTGTCACACCCATTGTCGCCGGTCGGGCACCCTGACGGCGCGGAACTCCTCGTCGTGTCCGACCAGGACGCATATCGGCCGTTCCGTGGGACACGGCTGTTCGATGGCGCGAACGCCCGGGAGGAGACCCGCTACCCGAGCGCGCCGGGCGGGATGCCGGTGTCGGCTTCGCTTCGGAACGCGCGGATCGCGGCGGCGGCGAGGGAGACGAACCGCGACGGCGACAGCGGCTCGAGCGCCTCCGTCCAGCGGCCCGTGAGCAGATCGGCGACCGCCCGGCCGACGGCCGGCGAGAGCTGGAAACCGTGCCCGGAAAATCCCACGGCGACGCACAGCCCGTCCAGTCCCGGCACCATGCCGAGCAGCGGCACCCCGTCGATGCTCTGGGCTTCCAGGCCGCACCAGACCTGCGCGATCCGTCGCAACCGGAGCGGCGGAAACACGGCGGCCGCGACGCACCGGCTGCGGTCGACGTGCTCGCTCCGCACGGCGCACGACATGCGCTTGTGGTCGATGTCGCTCGGCCATCCGCCGCCGATGAAGAACTCGCCCGACGGCAGCTGTTTGAGCGACAGGCGGTGCCCGGCGGCGGTGACCGTCGGAACGAGCGCCGCGGGGGCTGGGTCCGTCAGCAGCATCTGAGGAGCGCGCGTCGCAATGGGAAGGTCGAGTCCGACCTCCGCGGCCACGGGCGTGCTCCACGCGCCCGCGGCGAGCACGACCCACTCCGCCGCCGCGCGTTCCGCTGCCGATTCGACGCCCTCGATCCGGTCGCCGTCGTGGAGTAACCGGGCCGGCGCCGCGCTCGTGTAGTACGTGGCGCCCCGCGCCACCGCGGCGGCCGCGAACGCGCGGGTCGTCAGCCTCGGGTTGGCCTGGCCGTCGCCCGGGCTGTACGCCCCCGCGCG
The DNA here is from genome assembly GCA_035295165.1 of bacterium. Classification (NCBI taxonomy): domain Bacteria; species bacterium. Next base: position 30,268 of record DATGJN010000020.1, on the reverse strand, counting down.
CGCGCTCGCCATCACATCCGGCGCGACGGCGCGCAGGTCCCGATCGTAGACCATGTGCACGTCGAGGCCGGCGGCGCGCTCGCGGGCGACGCGCGCTTCGAGGGCCCGCAAATCCTCGTCGCGTTCCACGAGGTGCAGGTGCCCGCCCTGACGGTACTCGAGATCGGCGCCCAGTTCGGTCGTGAGCGCCGGCCACCGGGCGGCGGCCTCGCGCGTGAGGCGCCATTCCCGGGGGTCCCGCCCTTGCTGGCGGACGCCGCCGGCGCTCGCCCACGACGCACTCGGCGCCGACGCAGGGGCCGCGATGTCGAACACGGCGACCCGCCGGCCCCGGCGCGCCACATGATAGGCGATCGACGATCCGATGACGCCGCCGCCGATCACGGCGACGTCGACGCGAACAGACACCCTGTCACCCCGCGGGCTCCGCGTTGGAGAGACGGGAGCGATGCGATCCGGAACGGCGCGTATGGGGTACGGCGGCGCGGAGGCGATCCCCTGTCGCGCCGGGGGGGCATGCTATAATGAAGTCACATGGTCGGGCTGCTGATCCGCTGGGCAATCAACGCCGTGGCTCTGTATCTGACTACGCTCGTCGTCCCGGGCCTGCAGGTGGCCAATTTCACGAACGCCGTGATCGCCGCGCTGGTCCTCGGGATCGTCAACGCAGTCTTACGGCCGATCCTGCTGCTGCTCACTTTGCCGCTGACGATCCTGACCCTCGGTCTGTTCACGTTCGTGGTCAACGCCGGGATGCTCTACGTGGTCGCCGCGGTGACCCACCGGCTCGTGATTGTGAACTTCTTCTCGGCGCTGGTCGGTGCGATCGTGCTGAGCGTGATCAGCTTCGTGCTCTCCCGCCTGGTGACCGTGTGACGACCCTCCCGCAGCCGACGACCAATCAACCCGCGGACGCCGTGGTCGCCGGGGGCGTCGAGTTCCTCATCGTCACCGGACTGAGCGGAGCGGGGAAGTCCCAAGCGATGCACGCGCTCGAGGACCTGGGGTTCTTCTGCGTGGACAATCTGCCCCCCGCGCTGATTCCGAAGTTCGCGGAGATCATCCAGGAGTCGCAGGGCCGCATCCGCCGCGTCGCGCTTGTGATCGATGTGCGCGGCGGCGAATTCTTCAACGCGCTCGATGCGGCTCTCGCCGGGCTTGCAGCGATGGGGATCCGGTTCCAGATCCTGTTCTTGGACGCGTCCGACGAGGTCCTGGTGCGGCGATTTGAGGAGACGCGCCGCAAGCATCCCCTCGGCGGCAGCGTGCTCGACGGCATTCGCAGCGAACGGCGGCGGCTGCAGCCGCTCAAGGAGCGCGCGCACAAGATCATCGACACGAGCGGGCTCAGCGCGCGCGAATTGCGGGAAGAGCTCGCCGACACCTTCCTCCGCGCGTCCGGCGCGCACTCGCTCGTGGTCGGCGTGACGACGTTCGGCTACAAGCACGGCATCCCGCTCGACGCCGACCTCGTGTTCGACGTGCGGTTCCTGCCGAACCCGCACTACGTAGAGACCCTGCGCACCCTGCCCGGCCACAGTGCCGAAGTGCGCGAGTGGGTGCTGCAGTGGGAGCAGACGCAGGAGTTCGAGCGGCGCCTGCACGACCTGCTCGGCTACCTGCTGCCGCAATACGCCGCCGAGGGCAAGACCCACCTGACGATCGCGATCGGCTGCACCGGGGGGAAGCACCGGTCGGTCGTGGTCGGAGAAGATCTCACCAAGTTTCTCCGCGACGCGGGATATCCGGTCCGGATCAAGCATCGGGATGTGAGGAAGGAATGAGCCTGAACGGAGCGTCGAACGGCGCCCCCTTCGGCCGGCTGCGCGTATGGTTGCGCTGGCTCGAGCCGGGGTTGGGCGTGAAGCGGTGGGTCGCGGTGATGGCCGTCGGGATCTTTCTGGTCAGCACCGGCGTGGCCCTTGTCGTCAACGTGAAGCTGCTCGGGGTGCTGGAGCTCGCGCTGATCCAGGCGATCGACGTCGCCTACCGGGTCACCGGCCATGTGTTCTCCCCGATGCTCGGCGGGTTGCTGCTGGTCCTGCTCGGTGTTGCGATCATCATCTTCGGCCTGCGGGAGACGATCCGCTCGATCGTAGACGTCTTCCTGCCGCGCGGCGATCCGCGCCTCGTCGAGCTGCTCGTGCAACAGCGACAGCTGCAGCGGGGCCCAAAGATCGTCGTGCTCGGCGGCGGCACCGGGCTGAGCACGCTGCTGCGGGGGCTCAAGCGGGAGAGCACGAATCTCACCGCCGTCGTCACGGTGTTCGACGACGGGGGATCGTCCGGCCGGCTCCGGCGGGAGCAGGGAATCCTGCCGCCTGGCGACATCCGGAACTGCCTGGTCGCGCTGGCCGAGGCAGAGCCGTTGCTGACGCGTCTGTTCGAGCACCGGTTCAAGGGCGGCGCGCTCGACGGGCACAGCTTCGGCAACCTGTTCATCGCGAGCATGTCGCAGGTCGCGGGGGATCTCGAGACCGCGCTCAAGGAGTGCAGCAAGGTGCTGGCGATCCGCGGGCGCGTCCTCCCGACGACGCTGCACGACGTGACCCTGTGCGCCGAGTTCGTCGACGGGACGGTCGTGAAGGGGGAGTCGGCCATCACCCGCGCGGGCGGAACGATCCGCCGCGTTTTTCTCGAGCCCGCGCATGTGCCCGCGCCCCAGGACGTGCTCGACGCGATCGCGGAGGCCGACCTCATCGTGCTGGGGCCGGGCAGCCTGTACACGAGCATCCTGCCCAACCTGTTGGTCGACGGGGTCGCCGACGCACTGCGCCGCGCTCGCGGGCTGAAGGTCTACATCTGCAACGTCATGACGCAGCACGGGGAGACGCGTGGATTCAAGGCGTCCGACCACGTGCGGGTGCTGCTCGAGCAGGCCGGACCGGGGTTGTTCGAGCACGTGCTCGTCAACGATCGCCGGCCGCGCAACCAGGCGCTCTTGGCCCGGTACAGCCGGGAGGGGGCGGAGCCGGTCGAGCCGGACGTGGACGCGATCCGCGCGCTCGGCCTGCGCCCGGCTCCCGAGGATCTCATCAGCGAGCACGAGCTGGTGCGGCACGATCCGCGCAAGATCGCCGCGGTGCTCGTGCAGCTGCTGGCGACCGTGTCCCCCGAGACCCGGCACGCGGTGGCCCCGGTATAGGAGTCTTGACACCCGTGCGCGAACAATACTAGGATGACATCCGTGATTTGCCCCATCGCAGGGACAGGTTTCTTCACACTGCACCACTTACCGACGGCCCCCGAGAGGCGACACACCTGCCCCGGTCGTCCCCTGTCGGGGACGGAAGAACACACACCGTCCTGACGGCCCCGGGTCTCCTCGGACGATGTGCGGTCGAGGAACGGGGCATCGGTGTGCGACGCGGCCGGCGGGATGCGCATCCCGCCGCGTGGGTTAGGGGGAGAGATGCTGCTCGACTGGGGATACGTCGCGATCTTCGTGATCGTCGGGGCGGGGATGGTGTCCCTGCCGTTCGCGATCATCTGGTTGATCAGCCCGCGGAGCTCGTATCCCCACAAGCGTGAGACGTACGAGTCCGGCGTGGAGCCGATCGGGCAGGCGTGGTCGCAGTTCAACATCCGGTACTACCTGTTTTCCCTGATCTTCGTTGTGTTCGACGTCGAGATCATCTACCTGTACCCGTGGGCGGTCGTGGCCCGTAGCCTCGGCCCGCCGGCGTTCGCCTCGATCGTGATCTTCCTCGCGATCCTGGCCCTCGGCCTCGCGTACGCGTGGCGGAAAGGCGCGCTGGAATGGGCGTGATGCCCTGGTACCTCGAGGCCCTGCGCGCGGTGGTCGGGACGATCGTCATTTTCAGCGGCGTGGCGGTCGTCGCGGCGATGTTCGGGGTCCTGCTCGAGCGCAAGATCAGCGGCTGGATGCAGAGTCGCATCGGGCCGACACACGTCGGCCCCCGGGGCCTGCTGCAGACGGTGGCGGACACGATCAAGCTCCTCCAGAAGGAGTACATCGTGCCGCAGAACGCGGATGCCGCGATCTTCGCGAGCGCGGTCGTGATCGTGCCGCTGGCGGCGCTGCTGGACTACGTCGTCCTGCCGTTTGGCGCGACGCGCTGGGGGCCGCTGATCTTCCGGGATCTCAACATCGGGGTGCTCTATTTCGCCGCGACGTCGTCCTTGATCGTCGTCGGGATCCTCATGGCCGGATGGGGGTCGAACAACAAGTACGCGCTGTTGGGGGGCCTGCGCTCGGCCGCGCAGATGGTGAGCTACGAGATCCCGATCGGCCTCGTGCTGATCACGATCTCGCTGCTCGCCGGCTCGCTGTCCACGGTGACGATCGTGAACATGCAGACCCATCTGTGGTTCGTCGTGTCGCAACCGATCTCGTTCCTGATCTTCCTGACGGCCGCCACCGCGGAGGTGAACCGCGCGCCGTTCGACCTCGTGGAGGCCGAGAGCGAACTGGTGGCAGGGTACTTCTCGGAATACACCGGGATGCGCTTCGCGCTCTTTCAACTCGGCGAGTACGGCGAGATGTTCGCCATGGCCGCGCTTGCCGTGACCCTGTTTCTCGGCGGCTGGCACGGACCCGCGCTGCCGTCGGTCGTCTGGTTCCTGATCAAGCTGTATGCGTTGGTCTTCGTGTTCATGTGGGTGCGGTGGACGTACCCGCGGTTCCGCATCGACCAGTTGCTCGGCTTTTCCTGGAAGGTCCTGATCCCGGTGGCGCTGCTGAACCTTGTCGTGACGGCGTACTTCGTGACGGGCGCGCATCGATGAGCGGGGAAGCGATCGCCTTCTACGTGCTCGCGGCGATCATCCTCGCGTCGGGGATCGTCGTCGTCAGCAGCCCAAACCTCGTGCACAGCGCGGTCGCCCTGGTCCCCGCGCTGCTCGGCGTGACCGGCGTCTACATCCTGCTGAACGCGGAGTTCCTTGCCGGCATCCAGGTGCTGATCTACGCCGGCGGGATCACCGTGCTGATCCTGTTCGTGATCATGCTCACCGAAGGCGGCACCGGCCTGCGCGTCCGGCAGCGAAACGAGCAGGCCCCGATCGCCGCGGCGGTCGCGGCGGCCGTCGCGGCGCTGTTCGTCGCGCTCGCCGGCCGCACGCCGTGGGCGCAGGGGGCGGGGACGCTCCCGTCGTACACGCCGGGCGCGATCGGGCAGAGCTTTCTCGGCCCGAACCTGCTGTTGTTCGAGAGCACGTCGGTCGTGCTGCTCGTGACGCTGGTCGGCGCGATCATGATCGCCAGGAAAGAGGACGACGCATGATCACGCTGGCGCACTATCTCGTCCTCAGCGCGCTCCTGTTCGGCCTCGGGCTGTACGCCGTGCTGTCCCGCCGCAACGCGGTGGCGATGCTCATGGGGATCGAGCTGATGTTGAACGCCGCGAACATCAACCTCGTCGCGTTCAACAAGTACGCGGCGCCCGGGGCGATGCAGGGCCAGATCTTCGCGCTGATCGTGATCACGCTGGCCGCGTGCGAGGCTGCGGTCGGGTTGGCGCTGATCCTGGCCGCGTACCGCCGTTTCGAGACCACCTACGTCGACGATCTGAACCTCATGAAATGGTAGCGTCGCGCCGATGACCGCCGCCGTGTGGATCATCCCGCTGCTCCCGCTCGCCGCGTTCGTCGCGGTGACGTTCTGGGGGGAGCGGCTGCCCGGCCGCGGAGCCTACGTCTCGATCGCCGCGATCGTCCTCGCCGCCCTCGGTGGCCTCGCGGTGCTGGCCGAGGCGGCCGCGGGCGCGCGGGCCGACCTGACGTTCACGTGGATCGCCGCCGGCCGGCCGCTCGTCGTGGGGTTCGTCGTGGACCCGCTGAGCGCGGTGATGCTGGCGATGGTCGGGTGCGTCGCGTCGTTGATCACGATCTACTCGGTCGGCTACATGGCGGGCGACCCACGGTACCCGCGATTCTTCTCGTACCTGTCGCTGTTCCAGTTTTCGATGCTGTTCCTGGTTCTCGCCGACAACCTGCTGTTCATCTACGTGGGGTGGGAGCTCGTCGGCCTGTGCTCCTACCTGCTGATCGGGTTCTGGTTCGAGCGTCCGGCCGCGGCGCGCGCGGCGCTGAAGGCGTTTATCGTGACGCGGATCGGCGACTTCTCGATGATGATCGGCATCCTGATGCTCTACCTCCGCACCGGCTCGCTTCGGTTCGACGAGATCTTCCACGCGATCGGGACGGGGGGCCTCGGGGGGCCGTTCCTCACGGTGGCGGCGCTGCTCGTGTTCGGCGGCGCGGTCGGCAAGTCCGCCCAGGTGCCGCTGCACGTGTGGCTGCCGGACGCGATGGAAGGCCCGACGCCGGTGAGCGCGCTGATCCACGCCGCGACGATGGTGGCGGCGGGCGTGTACCTCGTGGCGCGAGCGTACCCATTGTTCCTGCTGTCCCCGGGACACGAGGCGCTGACGATCGTGGCGTACGTCGGCGGGATCACTGTGCTGGCGGCGGCGACGATGGGTGTCGTGGAGGACGACCTCAAGCGCGTGCTCGCGTACTCGACGATGAGCCAGCTCGGCTATATGATGCTCGGGCTTGGGGTGCTCGGGTACAGCGCCGGGATGTTCCACCTGATCACGCACGCGGTGTTCAAGGCGTTGCTGTTTCTCGCGGCCGGGAGCATCATCCACGCCGTCGCGACGAACGACCTGAAGCGGATGGGCGGCCTGGCCCGCGCGATGCCGATCACGTTCTGGACGTTCGTCGCGGCGACGCTCGCGCTGACGGGGATCCCGCCGTTCGCCGGGTTCTTCAGCAAAGACGCGATCCTGCTCGCGGCCTACACGCACGACCGCACGCTCTGGCTGCTCGGTCTGGCCGGCGCCTTCTTGACGTCGCTGTACATGGGGCGGCTCTGCTGGTACGCGTTTGCCGGGGAGTTTCGCGGCGGCGATGCGCCCGCGGACGCGCGCGGCGGGCATGCCGGGGTGCCCCATGAGAGCCCCGCCGTGATGACCGTGCCGCTCGTCATCCTCGGCGTGCTCGCGGTCGTGCTGGGATGGGTGGGCGCCGACGCGTTCGGCGATCCGTTCGGGCGGTTCATCCGCTTCGTGGGGGCCGGGGCCCCGGCGGGCAACACCGGCGTGCTGCTGGCGTCGGTCGCCGTTGCGGTCGCCGGCTGGGTCGCGGCCGGCGCGCTCTATCCCTGGCGGATCGCGTCGCCGGAGCGCCTGAAGCGGGATCTGCGGTGGCTGTACGTGCTGCTCGTGCGCAAGTACTACGTCGACGACGCCTACGAGTGGGTGTTCGTGCGCGTCGGTGCCGTCGTCGTCTGGCTCGCCGGCGCGATCGACCGGTACGTCGTCGACGGCCTCGTGAATCTCGTCGGCTGGGGCGCGCGCCAGCTGGGGCTCGGCCTGCGGTACGTCCAGACCGGGCGCGAGGAAACGTATCTGTTGCTCGCCGCGCTCGGCGTCGTGATCATCGTGCTGGTGAGGCTGGCCTGGTGAGCGGCCTCTTAAGCGTCGTCCTCTGGTTGCCGGTCGCCGGCGCGCTGGCGCTGCTCGCGGTCCCCCGCGACCGGTTGCCCACCCTTCGCATCGTCGCGATGGTGACGGCGCTCGCCGATCTCGCCGCTGCGGTGTGGGCGGCGGCCGCGATCGCCGTCGCCCGCGCCGGTGCGTTGCAGCTCGTCGAGCGTATCCCGTGGATTCCGTCGATCGGGATCAGCTATCACCTCGGCGCCGACGGGCTGAGCCTGCCGCTTGTGGTGCTCACGGCGCTGCTGGTCGCCCTGTGCGTCGCGTACTCCTGGCGCGTGGAGACGCGCGTCAAGGAGTACATGATCCTCCTGCTGCTGCTCGAGACCGGGTTGATCGGCGTCTTCGTGGCGCTCGATTTCTTCCTGTTCTACGTGTTCTGGGAAGTCAGCTTGGTGCCGGTGTACTTTCTCATCGTCATCTGGGGCGGGCCTCGGCGCGCGTACGCCGGGATGAAGTTCTTCATCTACACGCTCGCGGGCTCGCTCGCGATGCTGCTCGCGATCCTGCTCGTGTACCTGCACGCCTCGCCCCGCACGTTCGACATCGTCGAGCTGATCGGCCAGCGGCCGCTGGCGCACAGCCTGCCGCTCGCCGTGCTGGCGTTCTGGGGGTTCTTCCTCGGGTTCGGGATCAAGGTGCCGCTGTTCCCGTTCCACACGTGGCTGCCCGACGCATACGCCGAGGCGCCCACGGCCGGGAGCGTGCTGCTCGCGGGCGTGCTGTCGAAGCTCGGCGCCTACGGGTTCATCCGGATCGTGCTCCCGCTGCTGCCCGACGCGTTCCGGCAGATGGCGGGGCTGGTTGCCGTCCTGGCCGTGATCGGGGCGGTCTACGGGGCGCTCGTCGCCATGGCGCAAACCGACTTCAAACGTCTGATCGCGTACAGCAGCGTGGGGCATCTTGGCTACGTGATGCTCGGGGTGGCCGCGGCGGCGGCCGCCGGCGGCGGCGGACCGCTCACGGACGCGGCGACGAAGGCGCTGAGCGGCGCCACGCTGCAGATGCTGGCACACGGCGTGATCACCGGCGCGTTGTTCCTGGTTGCGGGGGTCCTCGCGGACGGCGAGGCGGGCACACGCAATCTCACGGAGTTCGGCGGGCTGTGGGCGCGGATGCCGGTGTTCTCTGGGGTCGCGCTGCTCGCGATCCTGGCGTCGCTCGGGCTTCCGGGGCTGATGGGGTTTGTCGCCGAGTTTCTCATTTTTCTCGGGGCGTACCAGATCTACCCGGCGCTGACGGTACTCGCCCTCGTCGGGGTGGTGCTGACGGTCGCGTACTTCCTGTGGGCGGTGTACCGGCTGTTCTTCGGACCGCTCAACACGCGGTGGGCGGCGCTGCCGGATCTGGACGGCCGGGAGCGGTGGGCGGTGGCGCCGCTGTGCGCGCTGATGGTGCTGTTTGGCATCTACCCCGGGCCGCTTGTGGCGATGATCAACCTCGCGATGACCAACATCTTGAGCCTGGTCCGATGATGGGCGGAGGACGCGCGTGGATCTTCGGCTGATCACCCCGGAGCTGCTGCTCGGGCTGCTCGGGCTCGGACTGCTCGTCATCGAGCTGTTCACCGGCCCCGAGGCCAAGCGACTCGTCGGGTGGATTGGCGTCGCGGGCCTCGCCGTCGCCCTGGTGCCGTCCTTCGCGCTGCTCGGCGTCGCGCCGCGCCTCGTCTTCGGCGGCACGTACGCGATCGACGCGTTCGCGGCGTTCTTCAAGATCGTCGCCGAGGCGAGCGGGCTGCTCGTGCTGCTCGCGGCGATGGCGTTCTTCCGGGACCGGCGCCAGCCGCACGAGGGCGAAGTGTACGTGCTCACGGTCTTCATGGTGCTGGGGCTCGTGGCGATGGCCGCGGCCGCCGATCTGATCCTGCTGTTTCTCGCGATCGAGTTCGTGTCGCTCGTCTCCTACGTGCTCGCGGGTTCGCTGAAGGGCGACCGCAAGAGCAGCGAGGCGGGGGTGAAGTACTTCTTCTTCGGCGCGGCGGCGTCGGCGATCATGCTGTACGGCTTCTCGTACTTGTACGGGGCGGGCGGCAGCACGAACCTGTACCGGCTCGCCCCCCGGATCGCCGAGATGCCCGCGCCGTTCGTCGTCGTCGCCGCGGTGCTGATCCTGGCGGGGCTCGGCTTCAAAACATCGCTCGTGCCCTTCCACCAGTGGACACCGGACGTCTATGAGGGCGCGCCGACGCCGATCACCGCGTTTCTGTCGGTCGGCAGCAAGGCCGCCGCGTTCGCCGCGCTGCTGCGGGTGTTCTACGTCGCCCTGCCCCCCGGAGCGTGGGTCCCGATCCTCGCGGCGCTCGCCGCGGTGACGATGAGCGTGGGCAACCTGCTCGCGCTGTCCCAGCAGAACATCAAGCGCATGCTCGCGTACAGCTCGATCGCGCACGCCGGCTACATGATGATCGGCGTCGTCGCGCTGGTCGCGTCACCGACGGCCGTCGGGTCCGGCGTCGCGGCGGTGCTGTACTACCTGTTGGCGTACGTGTTCACGAACGTCGGCGCGTTCGCCGTCGTGATCGCGGCCGAACGCGCGCTCGGCTCGGACGCGATCGCCGACTACGCTGGGTTCGCCCGGCGCGCGCCGCTGTCGGGGCTCGCCATGGTCGTGTTCATGCTGTCGCTCTCAGGCGTGCCGCCGACCGCGTTGTTCTGGGGGAAACTCAGCCTGTTCGGCGCCGCCCTGCAGAGCGGGTTCGGCTGGCTTGCCGTCGTCGGCATCCTGAACAGCGCCGCGTCGCTCTACTACTACCTGGGTGTGCTGCGGGTAATGTACGCGCCCGCACCGGCCGATGCGTCCGCGGCCCCCGAGGGCGGACTGGCGCGCGCGGTGCTCGGCGTCACCGCCGCGGCGACGCTCCTGCTCGGTGTATTCCCTGAGCCGTTTATCCGGCTCGTCCAGCGCGCGTCGATGCTGCTCCGGGTCTAGCGTTCCCGCGCCGGGACGGCCGGCGCGGGCCATGACCTCGCGCGGAATTGTCGGCCCGCCGGCGCGGTGCGAGAATGGGCCTGCGTCAGCAGAGCGCACTCGCCGGAGGCGTCCGCATGAGCGCCGTCGCCGCACCCGCACCGGCCTTGACAGGGCTTCGCGTGGTTTGTTACGATCGGATCAGCCAACGGCCCCGGCGTCCGAGGGCCGCGTGGGAGCGAGAACGGCCTCGGTCCACGGGCGCTATTTTTTTGTCTATGGGAGTGTCCATGGCACAATCTGATGCCTCTACGCATTCCTCCGACGATCAGATCCTCCGAGAAATTGCCGACAAAGAGCGTTCGCTACAGGAAGAGTTAGCCAGGGCCAAAGCCGAGGCCGCGCGGCTCGTCGAGCAGGCGCAGCGCGAGGCCGAGGAGATTCGTGCGCGCGCCCGGGGGCAGTTGGAGCGCGAGGCGGCGGAGGCCGCGGCCGCGGGGACCGCCGAGGCGCAGAAGGTCACGGCGGAGATCCTCGAGCGCGCCGGCGCCGAGGCGAAGACAATTCGGACGCGGGCCGCGGAGCGGCTGTCTCGGGCCGCAGATGTCGTCGTGCGCGAGGTCCTCGGGGACCGCGAATGATTGTGTCCATGAGCCGGATCACGGTGCTCGGGCCCCGGCGGCTTCAGCGGGACGTCGTGGAGGCGGTCCAGGAACTCGGCGCGCTCCACGTCGACCACGTCCGCGCGGCCGACGAGACGTTCGCGCCGCGTGAGTTGTCGGACGCCGACCAGGCCGACCGCGCCAGCTGGGACGCCCTGCGCGCGTTGTCGGAGGGCGTGCTGGCCCTGCTTCCCGCAATCGAGATCCCCATCGTCGACACTGCCGCGTTCCTGAGCCAGTCCCCGGATGCCCTTCGCCGGCGCGTCGAGCCGATCGACGCGGAGGCGAAGGACCTCACCCGTCGGCTGCTGGATGCGGAGGAAGAGCTCGAGCTGCTCCGGGCCTACGGGCCGGCGATCGAAGCGCTGGGGCCGTTGCTCGCGCTCCTCGAGACGAGCACGCGCGTGAACGCGGCGGGGTTCGTCCTCGAGGCGAAGGCGGGCGCGGTCGAGGCGCTGCGCACCGAGCTGGCGCAGGCGACCCACGGACGCGCGGCGTTCGTCGCCCGCCAGGTGGACGACCGGCGGGTGGGCGTGGTGGTGGCGTTTACGGCCGAGGATGCCGAGGCCGTGCGCGGGGCCCTCACGCGGGCGGGCGCCAGCGAGCTCCGGCTCCCGGCCAGCGTCCAGGGAAAGCCGCTCGGCGAGGCCGTGCCGTATCTGCAAGAACGCGGCCGCCGTCTGCCGGGGGAACTCGAGAACCTGCGCGCCGGGCTGATGCATCTGTCGCGCAAGTGGCGCGCCGAGGTGGCCGCGATCGCGACCGTCGCGCGGGACGCGGTGCATCGGTTCGAGCTGATGCTGCAGATCCCGCAATCGCGCTATACGTTCACCCTGTACGGCTGGGCGCCGACGCGTCAGGTCGGGGCGATCCGCACCGCGCTGCGCAAGCGCTTCGGCGCCGACGTGTTCGTGTTCCATGAGCCGGCGCCGATCCACCACGCGGAACAGGTGCCGGTGCTGCTCGACAACCCGGGGTGGGTCAAGCCGTTCCAGCTGTTTCTCGCCATCTTCGATCCGCCCAAGTACGGGACGTTTGACCCCACGATCTTCTTCGCGGTCGGCATGCCCCTGTGGGTGGGGTTGATCATCGGGGACGTCGGGTACGGGTTGCTCCTGCTCGCGATCACGCTGTTCTTCGCCTCGCGGGCGAGATTGGGTCGGCCGTGGCGCGCGGTCATCGCCGGCATGGATTTCGGATTCACGCTGCCGGTGCCCATCCTCCGTCAGGTGGCCACGCTGCTCGGCTGGATGACCGCGTGGACGATGGTGTTCGGCGTGGTCTTTGGGGAGTTCTTCGGGTATCTGCCGGAACGGCTCTTCCCGGGGTTCCACCCGATGTTCGACCGGATCGAGAACCTGACCACGTACCTGTACCTGTCGATCGGGTTCGGCCTCGTGCAGGTCTACCTCGGTCAAGTGATGCACATCGCCAAGGCGGTCAGGCACCGGCACCGCAAGGACCTCCTCGAGGCGCTCGCGCTCATCGGGGGCGGAACCACGGTCTTCCTGTGGATGGCGACCCAGGTCCACGTGCTCCCGTCGAGCTTCTTCAGTCCCGTGATGCTCGTCAGCGCGGTCGTGTTCCTGCTCGCGCTCGTCCTCTCCGTGTCGCTCTCCAGCCTGATGTGGGTCATGGAGTCGATTTCCACGTTTGGCGCGTTCATCTCGTACGCGCGAATCTTCGCGGTCGGGATGGCGTCCGTGGCGCTCGCGAACGTGGCGAACCAGCTCGGGAGCGGGTTCGCGGTTCTCGTGTTGGGCGTGCTCGTCGGCGCGCTCGGCCACATGCTGTTCTTCGGCCTCACGCTGATCGGGCATATTCTGCAGCCGGCACGTCTTTTCTGGGTCGAGTTCTTCTCCGCGTTCAAGTACTACCAGGACACCGGGCACCGCTATCGCCCATTCCAACGTACCGGAGGTGGAGTCTCGTGAGGCAACGGAATGTCCTGCTCGCTCTGACCGTCGCGGCGCTGTTCGTGATCGGATTCTCGCTGGCCGCGTCGGCGCAACAGGCGGGGGCAAAACCGGAGGTCAGCCCCGGCGCGGGCGCGATGGGCATCGGCGTCGGATTGGCGATCGGCCTGGGCGCCGTCGGTACCGGCATCGCACAGTCCCGCATCCTGGGTGCGGCGGCGGGCGTGATCGCCGAGCGGCCGGAGATGTTCGGACTGATGCTGGTGCTGTTCGTGCTTCCGGAGACGCTGGTCATCTTCGGGTTCGTGATGGCGTTCTTCCTGTACGGGAAGCTGTAGCCCGATCCCGGGGGCGAACGATCTCATGGGATCCGAGCTGAGCCAGCTGCTCGAACGGGAGGCGAGGGCCGAGAAGGACAAGGCCCTCGGCGAGGCCCGGGCGCGGGCGGAGGAGATCCTCGCGGCCGGGCGCCGCGAGGCCGAGGAGGCGCTGGCGGCGGGCCGGCACCGGTTGGAGGGAGAGCGCGCGCAGGAGCACGCTCGCGCCACCAGCACCGCCAGCCTGCGGGCGGCGGCGCTCGTGCTCGCGGCGAAGGACGAGGGCATCCGCGCGGTGTTCGAGCGCGCGGAGGCGGAGGTGCGCGCCGCGGCGGCCGATCCGGCGCGCCGGCGGGCGATGATCCGCGCTCTGCTCCGGGAGGCGGCGCGGGGGGTCTCCGGCGGGCGTGTCGCGGTGGAGGTCTCCCCTGGGGACGCGGACGCGGCCCGCGAGGTCGTGCGAGAGCTCGGTCTCGACGCGGAGGTGCGAGAAGCTCCCGGCGTGCGGGACGGCGTCCGTCTCGTGAGCCAGGACGGACGGGCGATCATTGAGAACATGCTGCCCGGTCGGCTCGCCCGCGCGCGGCGCGAACTGGTCTCCCGGGTCGCGGAGGTGCTGTGGGGCGCGTGAGCCCCCGCAGCCGCTGACGTCGAGGCCGATGGGCGACTTCGCGTACATCAACGCGCGCGTCAAGGTCATGAAATCCCGTCTGCTTCCGCCGGGACGCGCCGAGGAGCTCCTCCACGCCCCCGACCTGGAGGCGGTCATCCAGGCGCTGGCCGACACCCCGTACAACCTCGAGCTGCAGGAGGCGCTGAGCCGCTTCGCCGGCGTGCGGGCGGTCGACGAAGCGTTGTCGCAGAACTTCTACCACACGACCCAACGCATCCTGAGTTTCGCGGACGGCACTCCCCGGGACGTGATCGAGGTCGTGCTGCTGCGGTACGATCTGCAGAACATCCGGGCGATCATCCGGGGGAAGTCCACGGGGCGAAGCCAGGAGGAGATCCTCGGCACGCTGTTTCCGGGGGGCCTCTTGAGCGAGGTGAAGCTCAAGGAACTGCTGCAGCAGCCGGACCTCAAGGCGATCGCGGATACGCTCGTTACGTGGATGCACCCGCTCGCCCGTGCGCTGCGGGAAGGCGTGGACGCGGCGCAGCGCGGCGGCAGCTTGCTCGACGTGGAGATGGCGCTCGACCGCGCCTACGTCCGGTACGGCATGCGGATCGCCGACACCGAGGGCGAGTCCGCGCTCCGCCGGTACCTCCTGGCGGAGGTCACGATGACCAACCTGAAGACGGCGCTCAAGCTGCGCCGGATCAAGGACCTGCCCCGCGAGGAGCGGGAGCGGTTCTTCGTCTCGGGGGGATCGTTGCCGCTGGAGCGCTTTCTCACGCTCGCCGATCCGCAGTCGAGCCTCTCCGAGGTCGCGACGATGCGGCTGTTCGGCGCCGACCTGACCGGGACCGAGGATCTGCCGGAGATGGAACGGGCGATCGACCAGTCGTTCGTGCGGATGACCGCCCGGATGTACATGGGGGATCCGCTCGCGCTGGACGTGGTGATCGGATACCTCGCGCGGAAGGGCGCCGAGGTCAGCAACCTGCGCGTCGTCGCGCACGCGCGCCAACTCGGCATTCCCGAGGACGTCGCGCGCCGGGAGCTCGTGAATGTATAAGATGGCGGTGATCACCGACGGCGAGACGGCGACGGGGTTCCGTCTCGCCGGGGTGGAAGTGCGCGAGGCGGACACGCCCGCCCGTGCCCTCGAAGAGCTCCAGGCGTGCATCGCGGCGGGGTACGGCGTCGTCGCGGTGAACGAGGACCTGCTCGCCGGCACCGACGAGGCGCGCGCCCGGCTCCTGCGCGGCCGGGATCTGCCGATCGTCGTGCCGCTGCCGCCGGCCCGGGTGGAGATGGAGAGCGGGGAGGCGTACATCGCCCGCCTCGTGAAAGAGCACATCGGATTCTACGTGAAGCTCAAGTGAGGACGGAGTCGCATTCCGCGGGGAGGACGGACCCATGGCGGTCGTAGGCGAGATTACGCGCATCTCGGGCCCGGCGGTGATCGCCCACGGCCTGGCCGGCGCGCGCATGTACGACATCGTGCGGGTGGGCCGGGAGAAGCTGATCGGCGAGATCATCCGGCTGGACGGGGACACGGCGTTCGTGCAGGTGTACGAGGATACCTCGGGGCTGTTCGTCGGCGAGCCGGTGGAGTCCACCGATGCGCCCTTGCAGCTCGAACTGGGCCCCGGGATGCTGAGCAGCATCTACGACGGCATCCAGCGCCCGCTCGACAAGATCCGCGAGGCCCAAGGCGACTTCATTTCGCGCGGCGTCGTCGTGAACTCCCTGGATCGGGAGCGGAAGTGGACGTTCGTGCCGAAGGCCAAGGCGGGCGACCGGGTCGGGCCGGGCGACGTGATCGGCGAGGTGCAGGAGTACTCGTACGCGCACCGGATCATGGTCCCCCCGGACGTCGCCGAGGACGAGCTCGCCGAGATCAGAGGCGGCGAGTTCAAGGTGACCGACGTCGTCGCGCGGCTGAAGGGCGGGATCGAGCTCCGCATGATGACCACGTGGCCGGTGCGCGTGCCGCGCCCCGCCGCGCGGAAGCTGGAGCCGACGGAGCTGTTCGTGACCGGGCAGCGGGTGCTGGACGTCCTGTTCCCGGTGGCGATGGGAGGGACGGCGGCGGTGCCCGGGCCGTTCGGCAGCGGGAAGACGGTCGTGCAGCAGACGCTGTCCAAGTGGTCGAACGCGGACATCATCGTCTACGTCGGCTGCGGCGAGCGCGGGAACGAGATGACCGACGTGCTGACCGAGTTCCCCGAGCTCGAGGACCCGCGGAACGGACGCCCGCTCATGGAGCGGACGATCCTGGTCGCGAACACCTCGAACATGCCCGTCGCGGCCCGCGAGGCGAGCATTTATACCGGCGTCACGATGGCGGAGTACTTCCGCGACATGGGCTACCGCGTCGCGTTGATGGCCGATTCCACGAGCCGCTGGGCCGAAGCGCTGCGCGAGATCTCCTCCCGGCTGGAGGAGATGCCGGCGGAGGAAGGCTACCCGCCGTACCTCGCCAGCCGGCTGTCCGCGTTCTACGAGCGGGCCGGCCGCGCGGTCGTGCTCGGCAAGGACCAGCGCGTCGGCGCCGTGACGGTGGTCGGCGCGGTATCGCCGCCGGGCGGCGACCTGTCGGAGCCGGTGACGCAGAGCACGCTGCGGATCGTGGGCGCGTTCTGGTCGTTGGACGCGCAGCTCGCCTACCGGCGGCACTTCCCGTCGATCAACTGGAACCGGTCCTACAGCCTGTACGAGAGCCTGCTCAACGCCTGGTACGCCGAGAACGTGGCGAAGGACTTCACCGAGCAGCGGAGCTGGTTGAGCGCGATCCTGGCCCGCGAGGCCGGCCTGCAGGAAGTGGTCCAGCTCGTGGGGCCGGATGCGTTGCAGGACGACGAGCGGCTGGTGATCGAGCTCGGCCGGATGATCCGCGAGTTCTTCCTCCAGCAGAGCGCGTTCAGCGAGGTGGACGCCTCGTGCACGCTGGAGAAGGCGTATTGGATGGTTCGCGGGATGCGGGCGTTCTACGAAGCCGCGGGCGTCGCGCTCAAAGGGGATATGACGATCGACGAGATGCTCAATCTGCCGCAGAACGAACAGATCGCCCGGTTCAAGGAAGTGCCAAACGACAAGTTCAAGACCGTCATCGACGAGTTCTTGCGGGAGCTGCCCGCGGCGTTCAAGGGGCACGCGGGGGCGGCTGCGGGCGGCGACGGGCAGCGCGGCGCCGCGGCGAAGGAGGGAGTCCGATGAACCTGGCGACTAAGCGCTATACCAGCATCAACTACATCTCGGGACCGCTGTTGTTCGTCGAGGGCGCGAAGGACCTGTCGTACGGGGCGATCGTTGAGATCCACGTCCAGGACGGCAGCGTCCGCGGCGGACAGGTGATCGAGGTCTCCACCCGGAACGCGGTGATTCAGGTGTTCGAGGAGACGCGCGGGATGGACCTCGCCAAGACGTCGCTCAGTCTGCGCGAGGACGTCGCCCGGATCGCGGTCAGCCGCGAGATGATCGGGCGCCGGTTCAACGGCCTCGGCGACCCGATCGACGGGCTGCCGCCGATCATCCCCGAGAAGCGGATCCCGATCCTCGGCGCGCCGATCAACCCGGTCGCGCGGGAGAAGCCCGCCGAGTTCATCCAGACCGGGATCTCCACGGTGGACGTGATGAACACCTTGGTGCGGGGGCAGAAGCTGCCGATCTTTTCCGGGGCCGGGCTGCCCGCGAACGAAATCGCCGCGCAGATCGCGCGCCAGTCGAAGGTGCTCGGCGAGGCCGAGCAGTTTTCGGTGGTGTTCGGCGCGATGGGGATCACTCAGCGGGAGGCGTCGTTCTTCATCCACGAGTTCGAGAGCACCGGGGCGCTCGCGCGCAGCGTGGTGTTCATGAACCTCGCCGACGATCCGACGATCGAGCGGCTGATGACGCCGCGCGCCGCGCTCACGGTCGCCGAGTACCTCGCCTACGAACTCGACATGCAGGTGCTCGTGATCTTGACCGACATGACCAACTACTGTGAGGCGCTGCGCGAGATCGGCGCCGCGCGCGAAGAGATCCCCGGCCGGCGCGGCTACCCCGGCTACATGTACACCGACCTCGCCAGCATCTACGAGCGGGCCGGCCGTCTGAAGAACAAGAAGGGGACGATCACGCAGGTGCCGATTCTGACGATGCCCGACGACGACATCACGCACCCAATCGCCGACCTGACCGGGTACATTACGGAGGGGCAGCTGGTGCTGGCGCGCCCGCTGCACCGGCAGGGGATCTACCCGCCGATCAACCCGCTGCCGAGTTTGTCGCGTCTCATGAACAACGGCATCGGCAAGGGCCGGACGCGTGTCGACCACCGGCAGGTCGCCGACCAGCTGTACTCGGCGTACGCGCAAGGCCTGGACCTCCGGCGTCTCGTCGCGATCATCGGCGAGGAGGCGTTGACGGAAAACGACCGTCTGTATCTGCGCTTCGCGGACGGGTTCGAGAAGGAGTTCATCAACCAGGGCGGGGCGGACCGGTCTATCGAGGATTCGCTGACCCTGGGCTGGAAACTGTTGTCGACGTTCCCGAAGACGGCGCTGACGCGGATCAGCAAGGATCACGTGGATAAATACTACTACGGGGAGCAGTTGGAGAAGGTCTACCGGCCCGGCGAGATCCGGGTCTAGCGCGCGCGCCCACACCGACGGGCGGGACGCAGGTCCCGTCTCGCGCGACACACGGCGGCGAGCGGAGCGAGCACACCGATGGCCGATACGATCAGCCCAACCCGAATGAACCTCCTGCAGCGCCAGAACCAGGTCAAACTGGCGCAGCAGGGGGTCGATCTGCTGAAGCGCAAGCGCGACGCGCTGGTCGCGGACTTTTTCAACATCGTCCGGCGCGCGCTCGCTGCGCGCGAGCGGTTGATGCAGACCGCCGGCGAAGCCTACACGCTGCTGAGCCTCGCGAAGGCGGTCGAGGGGCGAGAGGTGCTTGAGTCGGCGGCGCTCGCCGACGGGCGCCGCCTCGAGGTCGGGATCGACAGCAGGAACGTGTGGGGAACCCGCATCCCCACGATTACCACGGACGAAGTGCGGCGCACGGTGCTCACCCGCGGACAGGACCCCGTGGCGGTGACATCGCGCACCGTGGAGAGCGCTGACCACTTCGAGGAGATCGTCGCCGCGCTGCTGGACGTCGCGAGCACCGAGGTGACGCTCCGCAAGATCGGCGAAGAGATCAAGAAGACGACCCGCCGGGTGAACGCGCTCGAGCAAGTGGTGATCCCGCGGATCCGGGGCGAGATCCGGTACATCCGCGACGTCCTAGAGCAGCGCGCCCGCGAGGACGTGTTTCGGCTCAAGCGCATCAAGAAGAAGCTGGAGGCCAAAGCCTCGTCCGGGACGTAGACGGCCGCACGCGGGCCACGCCGTCGGGGCGACGCCGGCGTGGCGAGGGCACGATGGTGGAGTGGCGGAAGGCGATCAGCGCGATCCTGGACGCGCCAGGCGTCGTGGTGATCCTTGGGTCGGTGGACGTCGGCAAAACGACATTCGCCACCGCGCTGGCCAACGGCGCGGTTCGCGCCGGACGCCGGCCAGCGATCGTCGACGCCGACACCGGGCAGTCGGATCTGGGCCCGCCCACCACGGTTGGATTGGGCATGGTGGACCGTCCCGTGCGACGGATGATCGAGATCCCGCTTCGCGCTGCCTACTTTGTCGGCGACACCTCTCCCCGCGACACGCACCGGTTCGTGGTCGACGGGATCGTGCGGTTGATCACGCGGGCGCAGGCGCTCGGCGCCTCGACGATCGTGGTCGATACCACCGGGTGGATCGAGGGCGCGGCGGCGGTCGCAGCCAAGGTTCGAGAGGTACGTGCGGCGGAGCCGCGGCACGTAGTCGCGATCCAGCGCGCCGAAGAGGTCGAGGCGATCCTCGCGCGCATGCCTGGGGGCGTGACGGTCCACCGTCTCCGCCCCGATCTGCGGGCGCGGAAGCGCTCGAGCCGGGAGCGCCGGGCGTTTCGCGAGCACCAGTTTGCGCAGTACTTTCGAGACGCCCGCACCTTGACCCTGAACCTCGACACGGTGCGGCAGGAGCGGAGTGTCGTCCATGCCGGACGCCGCGTCCCCGCCGCCCGCATCGTCGCCGAATTGCCGGCTCGCGAGCTTCGACACCGGCTCGTCGGGCTCGCCGACGCGGACGGCGGGTTGGTGGCCCTCGGCACGGTCCTGGGCGTGCGGCCGGGCGGCGTCGCGCTGGACATCGCCGCACCGCGGCGCTCCGTCGAGGCCGTGAGCACACTGCAGTGGGGCATGCTCCGCGTCTCGCCCGCCGGCCGCGAGGAAAGTCGGGCCCCCGGAGCCGCGTGAGCGGAGAGACGGCGATGACGGCGCGTTCCTGGCAGATCGGCCTGACCGCGGTTGCGCTTGCCGTGGGCTTCGTGCTCGCGGTGCAGGTGCGCACGGAGCGCTCGATCGAAACGAGCCTGCAGGTGACCTCCGGACGCCTCGGCGAGGTGGCGTACCGCTATCAGCAGGCCGAGCAACGCCAGGCGGACCTTCGCGAACGGCTGGCGGAACTGCGGCAGGGCATCGCCGACGAGGAGCAGCGGGCGGCGGCCGGCCGGGAAGCGACGGCGGCGCTCGCCGCCGACCTGAGCCGGATGCGGACCCTCGCCGGACTGAGCGCCGTGCACGGGCCGGGCGTGCTCGTCACGATCTCCGACAGCACGCGCGCGCTCCGGCCGGGCGAAGATCCGAACTTGGTATTGATCCACTACTCCGACGTGTACGCGGTCGTCGCCGCGCTGTTCGCCGGAGGCGCCGAGGCCGTCGCCGTCAACGGCGAACGTGTCGTCGGGACGACCGGCATCTCCTGCGTCGGCACGACGATCTTGTGCAACGCGCGCCGGCTCGCGCCGCCGTACCGCATCGAGGCGATCGGCGATCCGCACGCGCTGCGGACCGTGGTCACGGCACGCGGCGGCATTCTCGACGAGCTGCGCGCGTTCGATTTTCCGGTCACGGTGGCGGTCGAGAGCGACGTCCGGTTGTCGGCGTACGCGGGCACGTTTGTGCACCGGTTCGCCACACCGGTCGACACGGGGAGGTGAGCGCGATGGTACTGCCGATCGTGGGGCTGCTGGCCGGCCTCGCCCTGGGGCTGCTCGTCAGCTTCCAGGTGCCGCTGACCTACGTCAAGTACAGCGCGATCGCGATCCTCGCGGCGGTCGACACGCTGCTCGGAGGTGCCCGCGCGCAGTTCGAGGGGCGGTTCGACCTGCGCGTGTTTCTCTCCGGGTTCGTTGTCAATACCCTGTTTGCCGCGGGGCTGACCGCGCTCGGCGATCTGCTGGGGCTGGACATCTACCTGGGCGCCGTGGTCGCATTCAGCATCCGGATCTTCAACAACATCGGCTTCATCCGCCGGGACCTCATGGGGCTGGTGTGGCGTACGCCACCGCTCGAGGCGGGCGAGACGTAGGCGCGATATACTAGTAGTGAGAGTGCGTGGGCGCGCGGGGCGTCCCGCGCACGGAGAAGGGGGCGCGGCATGGCGCGCATCGGGATCAACGGGTTCGGCCGGATCGGCCGATTGGTGTTACGGGCGATGCTCAACCGGTATCCGGCGATGGAGGTCGCCGCCGTCAACGATCTGACGGACGTCAGGACGAACGCGCATCTATTCAAGTACGACAGCACGTACGGGCAGTACCCCGGGACGGTCGAATCCGGCGAGGCCGCGATCGTCATTGACGGCCGGAAGATCGATGTGCTCTCCGAACGGGATCCCGCCAAGCTCCCCTGGCGCACCCACGGCGTCGACCTCGTCATCGAGTCCACGGGGCGGTTCACGGATGCGGCGAAGGCGGTGGCCCACCTGACGGGCGGCGGCGCCAAGCGCGTCGTCATCACCGCGCCGGCGACGGGCGAGGACATCACCGTCAACATGGGCGTCAACCACACCGCGTACGACCCGGCGAAGCACCGCATCGTCAGCAACGGCTCCTGCACGACCAACTGCCTGTCCGTCACCGCGAAGGTCCTGTCCCAGTCGTTCGGGATCCGCAGCGGCTTCATGAACACGATCCACTCCTACACGAACGATCAGGTGATCCTCGACACGGTGCATCGGGACCTGCGGCGCGCGCGGGCGGCGGCGCTGAACATCATCCCCACGACCACCGGGGCCGCGAAGGCGATCTCGATCGTGCTGCCGGAGTTGAAGGGGAAGATGAACGGGCTGGCGTTGCGGGTGCCCACCCCGACGGTGTCCTTGGTGGACCTGACCGTGACGCTGGAGAAGCCCGGGTCGGTGGACGACATCAACCGGGCGTTCAAGCGGGCGGCGGAAGGCGAGCTGAAGGGCTACCTCGGATACACGGACGAACCGCTCGTGTCGATGGACTTCAAGGGCGATCCTCGCAGCGGGATCGTGGACGCGGCGTCGACGATGGCCGTGGGGGACCTGGTCAAGGTCCTGTCCTGGTACGACAATGAATGGGGCTACTCGTGCCGCATCGCCGATCTCGTGCACTACATCATCGAGCGGGGCGCCTGAGCACCCCGGCACACTCAGGGCG
The DNA here is from genome assembly GCA_035295165.1 of bacterium. Classification (NCBI taxonomy): domain Bacteria; species bacterium. Next base: position 7,855 of record DATGJN010000020.1, on the reverse strand, counting down.
GCCGATGCGGAAGAAGACGATTCGGGACATCGAGGTGAAGGGGCGGCGCGTGTTCGTCCGCGTGGACTTCAACGTGCCGTTGGAGGGGGGGCGCATCACCGACGATCTCCGGATCGTCGCGTCGCTGCCGACGATTACCTACCTGCTCGAGCACGGCGCCGCCGTGATTCTCGCCTCTCACCTGGGGCGGCCGAAAGGGCCCGATCCCGCGCTGCGGATGGACCCGGTCGCGGCGCGCCTCGGCGAATTGCTGGGCCGGCCGGTGCGCAAGCTCGACGACTGCGTCGGCCCGGCGGTGGCGGACGCGGTTGCGGCGATGCGGCCCGGCGACGTGGTGCTGCTCGAGAACCTGCGGTTCCACAAGGAAGAGGAAGCCAACGATCCCGCATTCGCGAAGCAACTCGCGGCGCTGGCCGATGTGTACGTGAATGACGCATTCGGCACCGCACACCGGGCGCACGCCAGCACGGCGGGGATCGCGGCGTTCTTGCCCGCGGTGGCGGGCCTCCTGATGGAGCGCGAGCTCCAGTTCCTCGGCAAGGTCTTGGAGCAGCCCCAGCGCCCGCTCGTCGTCATTCTGGGCGGGGCCAAGGTCGGCGACAAGATCGGCGTGATCCGCAACCTGCTTCGGCTCGCGCAGACGATGCTCATCGGCGGCGGTATGTGCTACACATTTTTGCGCGCGGGCGGCGCCGAGATCGGGTCGTCGCTGTGCGAAGCGGACCGGCTGGACCTTGCCCGCGAGTTGATGCAGGAGGCGGAGCAGCGCGGCGTGACCCTGGTGCTCCCGGTGGACGTGGTCGTGGCGGAGCGCGTCGAGGCCGGTGCCCCGACGCGCGTGGTGGACGCCCGTGCGATCCCCGCGGGGTGGGCGGGTGTGGACATCGGCCCGCGGACGGTTGCGGCGTTCGGCGCGCCGATTGCCAGCGCGGGGACGGTGCTGTGGAACGGTCCGATGGGGGTGTTCGAGATCCCGGCGTTCGCCGAGGGCACCCGCGCGATCGCGAAGGCGGTCGCGGAGTCCTGCGGAGAGTCGATCGTCGGCGGCGGCGACACCGGCGCCGCAGTCGAGGAGTTCGGATACACCGGGAAGATGACGCACGTCAGCACCGGCGGGGGCGCCTCGCTGGAGTTCATGGAGGGCAAGACGCTGCCGGGGGTCGCCGTCCTGCAGGACGCCTAGGCGTCACCCACATCGGATGCGCGTACCTCTCATCGCCGGTAACTGGAAGATGCACCTGACGCGCGAGGCCGCTGTGCGGCTGGCGCGGGACGTCGTCGCGGCGGTCGCGGAGATAACCGGTCCGCAGGTCGTCCTGTGCCCGCCGGCGACCGCGCTGGAGGCGGTGGGGCGGGCTATCGAGGGGACGAGTGTGCTCTTGGGCGCCCAGACCATGCATTGGGAGCCCGAGGGTGCCTACACCGGCGAGATCGCCGCGCCGATGCTGGTGGATCTGGGTTGCCGCGTCGTCATCCTCGGGCACTCCGAGCGGCGGTTGTATTGCGGGGAACGCGACGCGGACGTCGGTCTCAAGGCGCAAACCGCGCTGGCCCACGGCCTCACGCCGATCGTGTGCGTCGGGGAGGGACTGCAGGACCGGGAGCGCGGCGACGCGGACGGGGTGATCGTCCGCCAGCTCTCGGCGGCGACCAACACGATCCCTCCCGACCGACTGCACGACGTCGTGATTGCGTACGAGCCGGTCTGGGCGATCGGGACCGGCTTGACCGCGACTGGCGCCGAGGCGGACCGCGTGGCCGCGCTGATCCGCGCCCAGCTCGCCACCGCCGGGAGCGTCCCTGCTGCCGAGAAGGTTCGGGTGCTGTACGGCGGCAGCGTCAAACCCGCCAACATCGGCGAGTTCCTCGAGCGACCGGGCATCGACGGGGCGCTCGTTGGTGGGGCCAGCCTCGACGCCGGCGCGTTCGCCGAGATCGTACGCGCGGCCGCGCGCTAGACTGATGACCCCCGGACCCAAGCCGGTGCGTACCCCGGCGCCCCGCACGCGCCTGTTCGGGGTTCCCCGTGAGTCTGGTCCCGTTCTTCGGTCGGGCCGGATGGCAGCCCTTGGGCTGGCAGGCCCGGTTGGGGCCTTGGACGGCATCCCGGAGTATGCTAATCTAGTAAGGCTGTAGTTTGGGGGTGTCCGGGTGACGAACGTGATCCTGATTATTCATCTCATTGCCGCCGCCGCCGTTGTCGGGGTGATCGTGCTCCAGGGCCCCAAGGGCGAAGGGCTCGGCTCCATCGGCGGCGGGGGCGCCCGTCTGTTCCACGGGCCTAAGCCTCGCGAAACCCTGCTGCTCCGGGTGACATCATCGCTGGCGATCGTATTCGGCATCACGTCGCTCGTCCTCGTCATCACTAAGTTCGGTCGCTGACAGCCGGTTCCGAGGTGCCGCGGAAGCCGACCGCCTTCACATCGCTCGACGACGTCGGCCGGTACACCGCCGACGCCCAGCATCGCCTCCACAGCGCCTCGCACGAGGAGATCCTCGCCGGCGCCACGACCGACATCTATTTCGTCCGCACGTTGGAGATTCTCCGATCCTTAGGGTTGGCCGACACGCCGGTGGTGGCGGAGATCTTCGCCAGCAGCGACGGCGTGCTCGCGGGCGTGGACGAGGTGCGCTATCTGTTGCGAAACACCGGGGTGCTCATCGAGTCCCTCCGGGACGGGGAGACGTTCTCGGCCCGCGAAGTGGTGATGCGCATCGAGGGGCCATACGGGCAGTTCGGCATGTACGAGACCGTGCTTCTCGGGATGCTCTCCCACCCGAGCGGCTGGGCGACGGCGGCCCGGCACGTGGTTGCGGTGGCGGGGGAGACTCCGGTGTATTCGTTCGGTGCGCGCCACGTCCACCCGGCCGTCGCGCCTGTCATGGAGCGCGCGGCGATTGTCGGCGGCATGCGCGGCGCCGCATGCATTCTCGGCGCGAAACTCGCCGGCCAAGAACCGGTGGGCACCATGCCGCACGCATTCATTCTCCTCGTCGGTGACACACTGCGGGCCGCCACCGCGTATCATGAACTCATGCCGTCCGGGGTGCCGCGGCTCGTGCTCGTCGACACGTTCACGGACGAGACGGTCGAGGCCGTGCGCATCGCCGAGGCGATGGGGCCTGACCTGTCCGCAATCCGGCTCGACACGCCCCGCGAGCGGGGCAGCGTTACCCCGGACCTCGTCCGCGAGGTCCGGGCGAGGCTCGCGCTCGCCGGGCATCCGGCCGTTCAGATTTTCGTGTCGGGCGGGGTCACGCCGGAACGGATCCCGGCGCTGATTGAGGCCGGCGTCTCCGCGTTCGGGGTTGGAAGCTACGTGAGCGGCGCGTCGCCGATCGACATGACGATGGATCTTCACGAGATTAACGGCCGCCCCATCGCCAAGCGCGGCCGGATTCCCGGACGGACGCCCGCGCCGCGTTTGCGGCCCTGAGTCGCCGCCGCGATCGCGGCAGCGCCAGCGGCGACCGGTTGTGTTTCGGTAGATCGCTGCGAAGCCGACTTGATTGACACCGTCCCAGGGCGATTCGTATAATGAGCTGTCCCTGCCGCCTGACCGGGCAGGGCGTTTTCTCCGCGCCGGGATGGCGGAATCTGGCAGACGCGCACGTTTGAGGGGCGTGTGGGGCAACCCGTGGGGGTTCAAATCCCCCTCCCGGCACCATGGTTATCACTACACACTTCCTCGCTATTGAGCATCGCCTCCATGTTGCCCTCGATTTCTGCGACCAGGTGTGGGCCTACTCGCCTCAGGATGACGGATCCGAGGAGTTTCGCCAATAGTAACCGAGCCGCCTCGACATCGGTGCTGAGCGTTGCGCGCGCAGATCACCGAGATAGCGTGCGATCACTATCGACAGCGGCGCCGCCTCGCACTCGACCACACGGCGCTCGCACGTTTCCAGCAGATGTCTGGTCGCAGGCGTGGCGAGGCCCTGCCGAATCGCGTCGAGGACGTTCGCGAGCTCGGTCTTGGCCTGGATGAGGTCGCGCTCCAAACTAGTCCGCCGATCATGCAGACTCTCTGAGTCTCGAGCAATAGCAGCATCGACCTGCTGCGTAAGATAGGCTACCGCGGCCGGCGTGAACAACTCGTTGAACAACGCATCCAATAGCTCCGCTTCGAGCCGATCGCGACGGACCTTCTTGGTATTCGCGCAGACGGCGGCGCCCCGATTCACGTGACCGCTACAGGCGTAGTAGCCGCGGGTGGAGTCTTGAAGGGTGTACCGACTTCCGCACTCCGCACAGATGAGCAGGCCGCTGAACAGGTACTTCGGCTTGCGACCCGACGCGGCAGCCGGAGAGCTCTGCCGATTCTGCCGGCGGATCTGCACCTGGTCCCACAGGTCCCTGGGGCACGATCCGCAGTGCCGGGGCATCGGTCCAGGTCCATTCGTCCTTGGGCCGCATCCGCATGGTGCGTTTGCCGGTCTCAGGATCTCGCACCTTGCGGCTGCGGTTCCACACGAGGCGCCCGACATAGATCGGGTTGTGGAGGATGCCGAACGCCTTCTTGGACGATCCGCTTACCGTCGTCCACGTCCAGCCCCGTAGCCGCCGACCCCGCACCGGGCGCGGAGGAGACACACGCTCGTCGTTCAGAACGTGGACGATCGTCTTCGGCGAATACCCGGCGGCGTAGAGCTCGAAGATCCGCCGCACGGTGCCAGCTTCATCAGGATCGATGACCCTGCGGTAGCCGGTGATTTGCTGGTGATCGTCGAGGATCGGCTGGCTGCGATAACCATATGCGCGACCACCAGCGCATAGCCCCCGCCTGATCTGGCCGAGCATTCCGCGCCGGGTCTTCTCGCGGAGATCCTCGAGGAACACTTCATCTTTCCACCCCGTAACCGACGCGAGCAGGCTACCAGTCTTTTCGGTCAGGTCGGTGCCCGCCATGACAGAAAAGACCCGTGTGCCCCAGAATCGCAGACGCTTCAGGGCATGGTGCAACTCGCCCTGGTCGCGCCACAGGCGGTCCTGACTCTCCACGAGAATCGCATCGATCCGTTTCGCCTTGGCTGCGGCCAGGAGTGCCGAGTAGGCCGGCCGCTGTTCGACGGCACCGCTGATTTCGACATCCCCGTACACGTGGTCCGAGAGGACTGTGCAGCGGAACCGCTCCGCTGCCTCGCGGCACAGGTTGACCTGGTCCTCGATCGAGGTCGCCTTCTGGCGCTCGGAGGAAAACCGAGCGTAGACTGCCGCCGCTAGGCGCGGAGCGTCCTGTGTTGCGTCGCGACTCCCCATCACCGGCTCCGAAGGATATCGCGGGCGATAATCCCGGCGAGCCCGTCCAGAAACTCACGAACCGCAGGGGAGAGTTGGGTCATCGTCTCGGTAGAGTCTTGTGAATGGCGGGAGTATTCGGCAGCGGTGCCAGAGCCGTCCTGCGCGAACAACCGTTCAGGCTCGCTTGCACACGCGTGCCCATCGTCCAAGGGGAGCGAGCGGCGCCGAGGAACCTCAGAGTGCCGCGTGAGCTGCCGAGCGGTCATCCCGACGATCCCTCGACGAACTGATCTACCGTGGCACCCCAATCCGGCCCGATGGCGACCTCCACTCGCTCGAGTTTCCACTAGTGACAGGGAACAGAATCCCGACACCCAGCTACTTCCGCTTCGCGAGTTCGTCACGGCCCAGGCATGGTCGTCGGCAGGGGAGTACGTCGACCACGCCAGCGCGACCGATCTACGCGGCCGAACGGCCTGGCGGGAGCTACTCACCCAGGCATCCCGCCGAAAGTTGGATGCGATTCTCGTCTGGAAGCTCGACCGGGCCTTCCGGTCAGTCGCGCACATGGCGACGGCCGTTGAGGAGTTCCGTCGGTGGGGCGTGGGGTTGCGGTCGTATTCGGAACCGTGGCTCGACACGTCGGGAACCTCGCCAGTTGCCGATCTGATGCTCAACATTCTGGCATCGTTCGCGCAGTTCGAGCGCAGTCTCATCTCAGAACGCGTCCGGGCAACCGGGCAGGTATGGAGCGTGCCAGGAAGCAGGGGAAGCATATTATCGGTCGACCCGCAGTGCTGGATGGTAACCTGGAGGCTCTGAGGCCCGCTATAGAAGCCGGTACGCTGTCCCGCAGTCAGGCGGCACGTCAAATAGGCGTGACCGTTTCGGCGGTTTCACGGGCTTTGAGAAAGGGTAGTCCCAACCGCCGCGCGGAAGAGCTTATGGATCAAGGGGTATCTACCACGAGTTGAGGGGTCGACTAAGGAGATCCTTCCGCAACGGTCGTCATCAGTGCAAGGGGTGGAGTTCGAGGGAGATCTCGACAAATGAACTCGCGCGCCATCAAGTGTCCGCCGCGCGCTCGCCGCGGTGTCCGAGACGGGCGCTGTACTATGATGGGATCATGCATCGCGGTCTGATCGTGAACGGAGTCCTCGTCTGCGCGCTCCTGGCCGGCGGCGCGGTCCCACCCGCAAGCCCTGCCCCGCAGGCGCTCCCCTGGGGTGCCCGCCGGGCCAACCCGGTTCTCCCCGACGATGTGCTGATCGCCGACGCGAGCAACAACCGGATCCTGCTCGTCACGCCGGACAAGCACATCGTATGGCAGATGCCGCAGCCCGGCCGGGCGTCTCCCCTGCGAGACGACGACGATGTCTTCTTCGGCCCGCACTTCGACGAGATCATCACCAACGAAGAAGACCACCACATGATCTCGATCATCGACTTCCGGACCCGCAGGATCGTCTGGAGCTACGGTCACCCCGGCGTGCCGGGGCGCGCGCCAGGCTACCTCAATACCCCGGACGACGCCTTCCTGTACGCCCGCGGCGGCGGGCTCATCACCGCGGCCGACATCAAGAACCAGCGAATCGTGTTCATCGACCGCCGGACCAAGCGGATCATCAAGCAGTACGGCCACACCGGCGTGATGCGGATCGATCCGCCGCGGTACTTCTCCGCGCCGAACGGCGACTTTCCGGCGCCCGATCAGGGTATGTTGGTGACGCAGATCAACGGGAACGACGCGATCCTGCTCGACCGCGAGGGACGCGTGGTGTGGACGCTGCGGTTTCCATCCGCGTTCTACTACCCGTCCGATGCCAACTTCACGCCGGACGGCAACGTAATCTGCGTGTTCTACACCAACCCCGGCGCAATCGTGATCATGTCACCCAAAGGCAAGGTGCTCTGGCAGTACCAGGTGCTGTCGGGTCCCGGGCGCCTCAACCACCCGTCGCTCGCCGTGCAGCTGCCGAACCGGATGGTGCTGCTGAATGACGATTTCAACCACCGTGTCATCGTGATCGATCCGGCCACGAAGCGTATCGTCTGGCAGTACGGCCACACGGGGGTGCCTGGCACGGCGCCCGGCTACCTCAACGTCCCGGACGGCGTGGACGTGCTGCCGGCCGGCGTCACCCCGGGCGCCAGCAACCCAATCGGGCGGCACCTGTGGAGCTACCCAGGCAACGGCTACTAGGAACGCCGGCTACGGGACGAGGCGCCGGTCCGCCAAGAGGGCCTCGACCGCGCGGCGTCCCGCCGATGCGTCGAGCAGCTCGCCCAGAAACTTGCCCACGATCCGTCCCCGCGGATTGATAAAGAAGGTCTCCGTCAAAAAGACAAAGGACCGTGGACTGTACGCCAGCCCGCCAACGTCCCGTTTTTCGGTCAAACGTATGCCACCGATGTGCACGCGCGTGCATCGTTGCCACCGGGGGCGCCGCGCAGTACGCCCGATGGACGCTGTGTCACGACCGGTGCTAGACTCCTCAAAGAGCCGGAGTAAAATTCCCCACCCCGACTGAATCTGGGTCACCAAATCCCTGCGAGGAGGAGGTGGCCCGACTGCTGCGAGGTGGGGACGTGGATGATGTTCGGACCTTTCAT
>DATGJN010000019.1 GCA_035295165.1 bacterium | reverse complement strand
GGTCGCGCGGGTCATCTGGGCCAGCCGGCAGATGATCTCCTCGAAGTCCGCCGGCGCCACCATCATCAGGTCCGCCAGCTCGTCGATGATGATGAGGATGTAGGCAAGGGGCCGGTCCGGATGCGCGGCGTTGAACGCCTGGATGTTCCGGACGCCGTCCTTGGCAAACATCTCGTAGCGGCTCTCCATCTCCTGGATCGCCCAGCGCAGCTTCGCGGCCGCCTCGCGGGGCCCGGTCACGACCGGGCTCAGCAGATGGGGAATACCGTTGTAGTTCGTCAGCTCGACCCGCTTCGGATCAATCATCAGGAAGCGGACCCGCTCGGGTGTGGACCGGAACAGGATGCTGGCGATCATGCTGTTCAGCATTACGCTCTTGCCCGCGCCGGTCGCGCCCGCGATGAGCAAGTGGGGCATCGTCACGAGATCCGTCACCACCGGGGCACCGGCCGTACCCTTGCCGATCGCGACCATGAGCGGCGACCGCGCGGATCGGAACTCTTCGCTCGCCACAACCTCGCGCAGGTGAACCAGGCTCGCCCGCTCGTTGGGTAGCTCCACACCGACCGCGGACTTCCCGGGGATCGGCGCCTCCAGGCGAACGCTGCTGGCCGCCAGCGCGAGCGCGATGTCGTTCTGGAGGCTAGTGATCTTCTGCACTTTCACGCCGGGCGCGGGCTGCAGTTCGTAGCGCGTCACGACCGGTCCCATCTCCCAGCGCACCACCCGCGCGTCGACCCCAAAGCTCCCGAGCGTACGCTCCAGGCTGCGCGCAACCTCCTCCGGATCGACCTTCCCGATCCGGCCCTTGCCCGACGGGAACGCGTCGAGCAGTGACAGGTCAGGCAGCGTGTACGCTCGCGGGGACTGCGTCGGAAACGGCAGCGCCTCTTGCGCGACCGCAGCCTTCCGCCTCCGCGTGCCGCCGCCGGTGGACGCCCGTCCCGCTGGCAACGCGCCGTCCGGCGTGGTCCCGGCGTCCCCGCCCGGACCGGCCTCCTCCGTAGCCGCCCCGCCCGCCTGTACGTCAGGCGCATTGCCGCGTTCCGGGGATGCCTCCGGATCCAGCGACTCGCCCCGATCCACGCCGCCCGCGTCTGCGGCAAATACCACGTCGCCGTCATCCGGATATATTGGCAGATCCTGCCGAACACCGTCGTGCGACGCGGTGCCGAAGCCGCGGCGGGACGTCGCGACGGACGCACCTCCCGCCGAGGCGAGCAACGGATCGAGACCGGATGATCCTGCGTGCACGTGCCGCCACGCCGGGATCGCCCCGCGCGTGCGGCGGCCCAGACGCGCGAGCGCCGCCCCCGCCGTCCGCACGCCCGCCTCGAGTGCGTGCCGCAACGCCGGCCCCCCGCTCCGGCCCGCCGCCACGCACAGTCCCGCGAGCCACGCCCCGAGCCCTCGAAGCGCGGCCGAGGCCCAGGCTGCGAGCGCACCGATCACCCGCCACACGACACGCGACACGTCCGTGAACGACGTGCCGGAGGTCAGCATCGCAGCGAGCCCGGCGCCCAGGGCGGTAACGGTCCACAGCCCTGGCTCCCCGACGGCCCGTCTGAGGATGACCTCGAGGCCCGCACCCACATAGCCCCCGCCCTTCCGGCCCAATGCGGCCGTCCACTCTTCGCCTGCCGGATACCGCAGGTGCAACGCGACGAGGGCGACGAGGTAGCCGAGCAGGATCCCGTAGAGGCGGGAACTGAGACGGAACTGGCGGCGGACGAAAAAGATGAGCCCCACGAGCGCCAGGAACACCGGGACCCACCCCACCGCGACCCCAAAACCCTGGCCGAGACGGGCAGCGATCCACCGGGGAGCCAACGCGGTCTGCTCGGGAACGAGGCTTACGCCAATCAGGGTCGCGAGCGCGATCAGCGCCGCCCCTACGGCCTGGGGAAACCTGCCTCGGGATGCCTTCCGCTTGGCCACGTGCGGCCTCCTGTTGTGCGATCCGGTTCCGTGATCGTTGGTCCGTCTCCTCGTGCGGTCGAATCCGGTGCGCGCACGATGGTTGCTGCGATCATACTTCCACGAGCATAGGTAGGATCATGGGCTGACGCCGCGTTTGCTCAAACAGGTATCTTCCCAGGGCCTCCCGTATCGCCGTTCTCACCGCGCCCCAGTCCGGCGTGCCTCGCTGCCGGCACCGGGCGACGGCGTCTTTTATGCGCTTTTTCGCCTCGTCGATCAGGTCGCCGGACTCGCGCATGTAGACGAACCCGCGCGACACGATGTCCGGCTCCATCACGAGCTCCCCGGACTGCCGATCCAGGGCTACGAGCGCGATCAGCATTCCGTCTCGGGCGAGCTGACGGCGGTCCCGCAACACCACCGCACCGACACCGCCGAGCCCGTCCACCAACACCTCGCCGGCGTCCACCGTACCGGCATGCGTGATCCGGCCGGCCGACACCTCGATAATCTGTCCATTCTCCGCGAGGAGGCTGCGCTCCTCCGGCAAGCCAACCGAGGCCGCCAGCCGCCGATTGAGTACGAGGTGCCGGTACTCTCCGTGGACCGGGACGAAGAACCGCGGCCGCAGGAAGGTGAGCATGAGCTTCAACTCCTCCTGGCAGGCGTGCCCCGAAGCGTGCACGGCGGCCCCATGAATCACCTCTGCCCCCTGCCGGTACAGGTGGTTGATCGTACGGGCGACCATCCCCTCGTTACCGGGGATCGGTGACGCGGACAGGATCACCGTGTCGCCCGCCTTGATCGTCACCGTACGGTGTTGGCCCATCGCCATCCGGGTGAGCGCCGAGAGAGGTTCACCCTGGCTGCCGGTCGTCAGGATGGTGACGTGGCGGTCGCTCAGACCTCGAACCTGCTCGAGCGGGATGAGTGTGCCACGGGGAGCTTGGAGCGCGCCCAATTCCATGGCAATCGCCACGGTGTCCACCATGCTGCGCCCGGCCAGCGCCACTTTGCGGTCGTGCCGCGCCGCGGTCGACAGGACCTGCTGGATGCGATGGACGTTGCTCGCGAACGTGGTCACGAGCACACGCCCGGGCACGCGACCGAAAATCTCGTCGAGGGCCGCGCCCACGGTCCGTTCGGACGGTGCGTAGCCTGGACGCTCCACGTTGGTCGAGTCCATCAGCAACGCCAGCACGCCAGCCTCGCCGATTTCCGCGAGCCGCGAGAAGTCGGTCGGGTGCCCGTCGATCGATGTCGGATCGAACTTAAAGTCGCCGGTCCAGACGACCACGCCGGCGGTCGTCCGGACGACGACGGCGCACGATTGCGGGATGTTGTGATTGACGTGCACCAACTCGACCTCGAACGGCCCGACCTGGATCGGGTGCCGCGCGTCCACGGGTACCGCTTGCATTTTCGGTGCGTGCGGCATCTCGTCCACGCGTCGGCGGGCGAGCCCTAGGGTCAAGGGCGTCCCGTAGACGGGCGCCGCCCGTGCTTGAAGGAGATAGGGCAGACTGCCGACATGGTCCTCGTGCCCGTGCGTGAGCACGATTCCGTGCAGCGTCCCACCGGACGCCAGAAACCGATAGTCGGGGATCACCAGATCGATCCCCAGCATCTCCTCGTCCGGGAACGCGAGCCCGGCGTCCACCACGAGCATGTCCCCGCCCATACGGAGGACCGTGCTGTTCTTCCCGATTTCTCCGAGCCCGCCGAGCGGGATCAACTGGATCCCGGGCGCGGTCGGACGCGGGACCGCCGGTTGGGACCGCGGCCGGCCGCGGCGGCGGCGGGAACGGCCTCCCGCCGCACCACCCGGCTCTACGTTCCCTGTGCGTCGCGCTGGCTGATCGGGGGACATCAGGCAGACTCCGATCGGAACGAAGTACGTCCTGGGCGGGCATCGGACGCGCCCGCGCGCACACGCAGCGTCCCGGGAGTCATTCGCCCTCCCTCCCGAGGCCGCGCACGAGCCTTCCGAGCACGCGAATATCGCGGAACAAGAGCGGGCGCACCGCCGGATTGTGGAGCGCGTACGACGGATGGTACAGTGGCAGCACGGTGCGGCTTCCCAACCGTTGCGGACGGCCATGGACCTCCCCGATCTGGGCACCGGGAAGCAGCGCCGCGAGGGAGTGGCGACCGAGCGTGACGACGACTCGAGGACGGAGCACGTCGAGTTGCGCGCGCAACCAAGGCAGGCACGCCGCGACCTCAGCAGACGACGGCGGCCGGTCGCGGGGCGGTGTGGTTGCCGTTGCCGCGCGGTCTTTGATCACGTTCGTGATGTACACGTCGGCTCGGGCCAGCCCGGCCTGCCGCAACAATTCATCGAGCAACCGTCCCGCCCGCCCGACGAAAGGCCTGCCGGTCGCGTCCTCCAACCGGCCCGGTCCCTCGCCGACAATCACGACGGAGGCGGCACCGCTCCCCTCCCCCGGCACCGCCCGCGTGCGCGTGCGCCACAGGGGGCACCGGCGGCATCGACGGATCCGGGCGTGCAGCGCCTCGAGCCGGTCGCCCGTGACGCGCGCCGGACCGTCGCTCAGGCCGCCACCGGCGTCAGCGCGAGCTGCCTGAGGACCGCTGCGATCTGGTCGCGCTCCGCCGCGGTGGCCTCGATGAGCGGCAGCCGCAGGCCGCCCGCGTCAAACCCGGTCAGCGCGAGCGCCGCCTTCACGGGCGTTGGGTTCGACGTGATGAACAGCACCTTGAACAGCGGCAGCAGCCGCAGGTGGAGTTCCGTCGCCCGCCCAACGTTCCCCGCAAAGAACGCGTCGATCATCTCCCGGATCTCGCGGCCAGCGATGTGCGCGGCCACGCTCACGATGCCGACACCGCCCACCGCGAGCAGCGGCAGCGTGAGGCTGTCGTCACCGCTGTAGAGTTTGAACGCCGGCGGCGTGAGCTTCCGGATCTGCGACATCTGATCGAGGCTACCGCTCGCCTCTTTAACCGCGACGATGTTGCGGACCTGGGCCAACCGCGCGATCGTCGTCGGCTCACAGTTGATGGACGTCCGGCCCTGGATGTTGTACAGCATCACGGGCAGGCGCGTGCTGTCCGCGACCGCCTTGAAATGTTGGTACAATCCCTCCTGCGACGGTTTGTTGTAGTAGGGGTTCACGAGGAGCACACCGTCACATCCGACCCGCTCCGCCTCGTGGGTCAGATGCATGCTGTGCGCGGTGTTGTAGGTACCCGTGCCGGCGATCACCGCCGCACGGCTCCCCACGGTCTCCTTGACCGTGCGGAAGAGGCGCACCTTCTCGTCGTCCGTCAACGTTGGGGACTCGCCGGTGGTGCCGCAGACAACGAGCCCGTCGGACCCGTTGTCCAGCAGACGCTTGGCGAGGGCCGCCGCCTTGTCGTAGTCCACCGCGAGGTTGCGATCCATGGGTGTTACCATGGCGGTGATCACGCGTCCGAACTCGACCATTTCCCCCTCACCTCCCGGGCTCACTCCACTGTGGCCCCGCGCATCACACAGAACGTTCAGGACACACGGCGCCCGCTCCTGCCGCCGCCGCACGTCAACGACCGGACTACGTGGCGCGCGCCCCCAGCAGCACGCCGTCGCGGACCACGGCCTCGGCGATCTGGACCGTGTTGAGCGCCGCGCCTTTGCGGAGGTTGTCGGCGACCGCGAAGAACGCGAGCATGCCCGCGCCGTCCGTGCGAATCCGGCCGACGTGACACGGATCGCCGCCGGATGCGGCGAGCGGCGTCGGGTATCGAGCGGCCGCGGGGTCGTCCACGACATCCACCCCGGGCGCCGCCCCCAGGAGGGCGCGCGCGTGCGCCGGGTCGAGCGGCGTGGAGAACTCGGCGTGCACCGCGACCCCGTGAGCCCGAAGCGTGGGCACCCGGACACACGTGACGCCGAAGGCGACCTCGGGCGCGTCGAGCATCTTCCGGAGCTCGGCCGCCATCTTGACCTCCTCGCTCGTGTGCGCACCGCGAAACGACCCGACGGCCGGGATCACGTTCATGGCGATCGGCTGCCGGAACGCGGTCCCCCGCGCCTGGGTCGGCGCGACGCCGGTGTCGACGGCATCCCGGAGCTCCGCCCAGAGCTGGGTGACGCCCGCCTGGCCCGCGCCCGACACCGACTGGTAGGAGCACGCGATCAGCCGGCGCAGGCCCGCGGCCCGGTGCAGCGGCGCGAGCGGCACCGTGATGGTGGCGACGGTGCAGTTCGGGTTCGCGATGATCCGCCGAGGCACGCGCCGAAGCGCCGCGGGGTTGACTTCCGGAATCACCAGCGGCACGTCCGGCGTCATCCGAAACGCCGCGGAGTTGTCGATGACCAGCGCACCGCGTGCGGCGGCGACGGGCACCCACGTCTCGGCGACGTCGTCGGGCGTGTCAAAGATCGCGATGTCGATGTCGTCGAACGCCGCCGGCGCGACAGCCTCCACCACGAGATCGCCGACCCGCGTGCCCGCGGATCTCGGCGACGCGAGCGCGCGCAGCCGCGCCGTCGGGAACCGGCGCGCGGCGAGGATCTCCAGCACCTCCCGGCCAACGGCACCCGTCGCACCCACGACGGCGACCCGGTATCCGGTCATGGTCATCCCTCCCACCACGCTCGATGTGTGCCACGAGAGATCTTGACGGGCCGCGCGGTCCGCGGCCCTCGCCACCCTCCGGTCACGACGCTACAGATCAAGAATGTGCTCCAGCCCCTCCACGAGGTCGTGGAGGGCGCCGACCCGTTCAATCGCCAGCACCAGACCAGGCATGAACGACTCCTCGCTCACCGAATCGTGCCGGATGAGCAGCGTCTGCCCGGCGGCGCCGAACAACACTTCCTGGTGGGCTACGAGCCCCGGCAGCCGCACGCTGTGCACCCGAACACCGTCCACGAGACCTCCGCGCGCACCCGGCACCATCTCCGTCTCGGGCACCGCCGGCGGTGGCGCCGCGCCGCGGGCGGCGGCGATCAGACGGGCCGTCCTGGCGGCGGTACCGGACGGTGCGTCGCGTTTTCGATCGTGGTGCAACTCGGTCACTTCCACGTGCGGGAAGAACCGTGCCGCGCGAGTGGCGAACTCCATCATCAGGATCGCGCCGAGCGCAAAGTTCGGAGCGACCAACACCCCGATCCCCTCCGCGCGGCAACGCGCACCGAGCCGAGCAGTGTCCTCCGCGGGCATGCCGGTCGCCCCGATCACCACGGGTACCCGGTGATCGAGCGCCACGTCCGCGTGCCCCGCGACCGCCTCCCCGCGGCTGAGGTCGACCAGCACGGTCGGACGGGCCGCCAAGAACAGGTCCGCGAGGTCGGCGCCGATCGGCACGCCGAGCGTGCCAACGCCGGCCACGGTGCCGGCGTCTTGACCGACGGACGAAGCCCGTCCCAGGGCGCCCACGAGCACCATGTCGTCGCGGCGCGCGATGGTCCGGATCGCGGCGCGGCCCATACGCCCCGCCGCCCCCGCGACCACGACTCTATGCACCGGCATAGCGACGCACCTCCCCGCGCAGCTCCTCGGCCAGCCTGCCGTGGGCATCGAACGGCCCGATCGCCGCGAGCGACATCCGCTCCGGCACGAACAGCGCGGTCGCCACGCGGCGGACGTCGTCCGCGTCCACAGCGTCGACGTCCGCGATGATCTCGTCGAGCGTCAACTGGCGTCCGAAATACTGCTCCGACCGCGCGAGCTTGCTCATCCGGCTTCCCGGCGTCTCCAGGTCGAGCATGAGGCTCCCCTTGAGCGACTCCTTCGCCCGCGTGATCTCCTCGGCGGGCAGGCCGTTCGTCGCCCGTCCGAGATTATCGAACACCAACCGGACGACCTCGCGCGCGGCCACCGGGCTCGTTCCGCAGTAGACGACGAACGCCCCGACGTCCTGATAAGCCGCGTGGTATGTCGAGACGGCGTACGCCAACCCCCGCTCCTCGCGGATCTCCTGGAAGAGCCGACTGCTCATGCCTCCCCCGAGCGCGGTGTCGAGGACGGCCAACGCGTAGCGGTCCTCATGCGCCTGCGGGTATCCGGGGCCGCCGAGGCACAGGTGCACCTGTTCGATCTCCTTGTTCCGCAGCGTCACCGCCGTTCGGGCCGCCGGCGGTGAGATCTCCACCGGGACGCGTCGGCCGCGCCAGCCGCCGAGCCAACGCTGCACCAACTCCACGATCTGCTCGTGTTCGAGCCGCCCCGCCGCAGCCACGATCGCGGCGTCCGGACGGCAGTAGGCATCCATGAAGGCCACCAGGTCCGCGCGCCCGAGCGCCTGCACTGTCTGCTCGACGCCGGCGATCGGTCGGCCAAGGGGGTGGTCCGGCCACACCGACGCGGCGAACAGATCGTGGACGAGATCGTCGGGCGCGTCTTCGTACATGTGGATCTCCTCGAGAATCACCTGCCGCTCCCGCTCGAGCGCGTCAGGGTCGAACGCTGGGTCCAGGAGCATATCTGACAGCACCGCCATCGCATCGTCGAGGTGGTCGCTGAGCACGCGCAGGTAGTAGCACGTATGCTCCTTGTCGGTGAACGCGTTGAGGTGGCCGCCGATCGCGTCCATCGTCTGCGCGATCGCGAGCGCCGATCGCGAGCGCGTGCCCTTGAACAGGGCGTGCTCGATGAAATGGCAGATGCCCATGCGCGCCGGCTCCTCGTGACGCGAGCCGGCACCAATCCACACCCCGAGCGACGCCGTGCGGACATGGTCCATCGGCTCGGTGAGCACCACGAGCCCGCTCGGCAGCACGGTCCTGCGGTAAAGCGCCTGATCGACCGCCATATCGCCCCCTATACTCCCCGCATCGCGTCGCCCCTCGGCCCGCGCTCGCCGGGCGGCGATTGCCGCGATAACCAAGAAGCCCCCTCGCGGAGGCTTCTCTCGCGCCAGGACGCCGTCGCTTCGACTACGATCGAGGCTTTCGATGGGGCGGCCGTTGATATCCGCGGTCCCCGCGCGGCCCGCGATCGTGCCGTGGGGGCCGGCCCGTCGCCGCGGACGCATCACCACCGGGACCCTCCCCCTCGACCACCTCACCGTCGGGCGCCGGCTCGTCATCCGGGATCAGCCCGCGGCGCGTGAGATTCACGCGACCGAGGTTATCGATCTCCTTCACCCGCACCTCGACCTCGTCCCCGACCTTGACCACGTCCTCCACCCGGCCGACCCGGTGGTTCGACAGCTCGGAGATGTGGACGAGCCCCTCCTTGCCTGGGAAGATCTCCACGAACGCCCCGAAGTTCATCAACCGGGTCACCTTGCCCTTATACACGTCGCCCGGCTTCGCTTCCTTGATGATGTCCTCGATCATCCGCTGTGCGCGCGCCGCCGCGTCCTCGCTCGCCGACGCGATCAGCACGCGTCCGTCCTGTTCGATGTCGATTTTGACCCCGGTCTCCGCAGTGATCTTGTTGATCACCTTGCCGCCGGGACCGATGACCTCGCGGATCCGGTCGGGGTTGATGTGAATCGTGAAGATCCGCGGCGCATACGGGGACATCGTCGGACGCGGAGCCGGAATCGTCCGTTCGATTACGCCGAGGATCTGCAAGCGCGCCTCGCGCGCCTGCGCGAGCGCCCGCTCGAACACGTCGCGCGACAGCCCCTTGATCTTGATGTCCATCTGGAGCGCCGTGACCCCATCGCGGGTCCCGGCCACCTTGAAATCCATGTCCCCCATCGCATCTTCAATGCCCTGGATGTCGGTAAGGATCGCCATGCGGCCGTCGCCGGCGGGGCCGCTGATCAGCCCCATCGCGATGCCGCCGACGGGCTTCGCGATCGGCACGCCCGCGTCCATCAATGCCAGCGTGCTGCCGCACACCGACGCCATCGACGTCGATCCGTTACTCTCGAGGACCAACGACACGAGCCGAAGCGTGTAGGGGAAGGCTTCTTCCGGCGGGATCATCGGTTCGAGCGCCCGCTCCGCGAGCGCGCCGTGGCCGATATCGCGCCGCCCCGGCGAGCGCAACGGCCGGGCCTCCCCGACGCTGTACGGCGGGAAGTCGTAGTGATGCAGGTACCGCTTGCGGTCGCGCAGGCTCAGATCGTCGATGATCTGCTCGTCTTGGCCGGTGCCGAGCGTACACGTCGTCAGCACCTGCGTTTGCCCGCGGACGAAGAGGCCGGATCCGTGGACCCGCGGCAGGAGCCCCACCTGCGCGCTGAGCGGCCGGATCTGTGTCAACGTCCGCCCGTCAGTCCGGACGCCCTCGTCCAGGATCATCCGGCGCACTTCGGCTTTGGTCAACGATTCGACGCAGTCGCCGATCGCCTTCGACTGCCCGGGGAACTGCGCGGCGAGTTGCGCCTGGACATCACCCGCCACGTCGGTCAGCGCACTCTCGCGGGACAACTTGTCGGCGTTCCGCAGCGCCGCGGCCAACCGCGAGCCTGCGGCCTCCCGAACCGCCGCCTCGACATCGGCGGGCGGACCCGCCAGCACCGGCGAGATCTTCGATCGGCCCGCCTGCCGGACGAGGTCCTCGATCGCCGCGGTAATCCGCCGGATCTCGGCGTGCGCCAGATCGAGCGCCTCGAGCAGCCGATCCTCCGGCACCTCGCGGGCGCCGGCCTCGACCATCGTGACCGCATCCCGCGTGCCGGCGACCACCAGGTCCAGATCGGTCGTCCGGTCGTCCACGACCCGCTGCGACGGGTTGACCACCAACTGTCCGTCCACGAGCCCCACGCGCACCGCCGCGATCGGGCCGTCCCACGGGATCTGGGAGATCGCCAACGCCGCACCCGCCCCCGTGACCGCGAGCACGTCCGGCGTGTGGTCCTGGTCGGTGCTGAGCACCGTGGCGATCACCTGGACGTCGTTGCGAAACCCCTTCGGAAACAGCGGCCGCAGCGGTCGGTCGATCAGCCGCGACGTCAGAATCGCGCGCTCGCCCGGGCGCCCTTCGCGCTTAAAAAAACCGCCGGGGATCTTCCCGGCGGCAAACATCTTCTCTTCGTAGTCGCACGTCAGCGGGAAGAAGTCGATCCCCTCCCGCGGACTCGCCGACATCGTGGCGGTCACCAACACCACCGTGTCCCCGTACCGCACGACGACCGCGCCGCTCGCCTGCTTCGCCAACTGCCCGGTTTCAATCGACAAGGGTAGGCCGGCGACCTCGACCTCCACCCGTCCCGTTTTGATCTCCGCGCTCATCCGCTGCCCGTCCTCCTCATCCCGCTCCCGCACCCCTGGGCCACCCGGCACGTGATCCGTCACACGGGATCAACGCCGGGCCCCCGCCATGTTATCGACGCAGCCCGAGCCGCTCCACGAGCGCGCGGTACCGCGCGAGATCGTGGTTGCTCAGGTACGTCAGCAACCGCCGCCGCTGGCCCACCATTTGCAGCAAGCCGCGTCGCGAGTGAAAGTCGTTCTTGTGAACCTTGAGATGCTCGCTCAGGTGAGTGATCCGTGCGGTCAGCCTGGCGATTTGAACATCCGGAGATCCCGTGTCATTCGGATGTCTCCGGAACTCCTCTGCAGGAACGCGCGGCGTCCCCGCACCCTCGGTGCTCAAGCGCTCCACCTCCTCAACAACTCCATCAACCTACGCGGCCGGGACACCGCCGGAGCTGCGGCTGCCCCCGCCTCACGATGTATCATTATATCATACGCACCGCCGCACCGCTTGCGGCGATCAGCGGACTCGCTCGATGTACGACCCGCTTCTCGTATCGACGCGGACGGTCTCGCCGGTCTCCACGAACAGCGGGATCTGGACCACGGCCCCGGTCTCCAGGGTGGCAGGCTTAGTGGCGCCGCTCACCGTATCCCCCCGAATTCCCGGGGCGGTCTCGACGATACGCAGATCCACCGAGTTCGGCAGCTCGGCGTTGATCGGCGTATCATCGTGGAACGTGACGGTGACGTCCATGTTCTCCCGCAGGAAGCGTACCGCGTCGCCGAACAACGCCCGACTGAGCGACAACTGCTCATAGGTGGTCTTGTCCATGACCACATACTCATCGCCGGTGCCGTACAGGTACTGCATCGTCTTCTTCTCAAGGTAGACCAGGGGCACACGCTCGCCCGCCCGGAACGTCCGCTCGGTCGTTGACCCGGTCTTGGTGTTGCGCACCTTCGCCTTCACGTACGCCGGGCCCCGGCCGACCTTCACGTGCTGCGACTCGACGATCGCATAGAGATCGCCGTCGAGCAGCACGTGCACACCGGGACGGAAGTCATTGCTCGAAATCACGTCGCATCACCCACCGGGAGTGTACCGGCCGCCGCCGGCCATTGTCAACCAACGCAACGATATATGATGCCCGATCCGCGCGCAACCGAGCGGGGTGCCGCCCCGAGCCCCGAGGGACGCAGCCGCCCGCGGCTGCGCGGTCCGGACGCGGTCACGCCGGCAGTACGATCAGCTCTTTCGGCGCGCGCGTGAGCACCCGGCAGCCCTCTGCCGTCACGACGACATCGTCCTCGATGCGGACCCCGCCCCACCCTGGAAGGTACACTCCCGGCTCGATGGTCACCACCATGCCCGGCTCCAACGGCACGTCCAAACGCGGCGACAGCGACGGACCCTCGTGGATCTCTAGCCCGATGCCGTGCCCAAGTCCGTGCCCGAACGCTTCCCCGTATCCCGCGGCCTCGATGACGCCGCGCGCGGCCGCGTCGACCGCCCGGGACGATGCGCCACCGCGCACCGCGCCGATGGCCCGACGCTGTGCCTCCAGCACGAGCGCGTAGATCTCGCGCTGCCGGTCGTCGGGCTGCCCCAAGACCACGGTCCGCGTGCAGTCGGACGTGTACCCTTCCCACACCGGCCCGAAGTCCAACGTGACGAAGTCGCCCGCCTCCAGGACGCGGTCCGTCGCCCGCCCGTGCGGCAGCGCGGAGCGCGGTCCGCTGGCAAACACAAGGTCGAACGAGAGCCGGTCCGCCCCCGCCCGCCGCATGTACGTCTCGAACTCGACAGCGGCGCTCCGTTCGGTCGTACCGGGGCGGAGCACCGTCAGGATGTGCGCGAAGCCGGCATCGGAGATCTCCGCGGCGCGCTGAATCGCGGCGACCTCCTCATCGTCCTTCGCCCATCGCACGCGGTCCACGTCCCCGAGTGGCACGAGTTCGACCGGGCTGAGCTTCTCGCGCAGACGCTCCACCTGAGCGTAGGGCATGAACTCTGCCTCAAACCCGATCCGGCGGAGCTCGTGGGCGCGGACCGCGGCGGCCAGGGCACCCGGGAGATCTGCCCCGCCTCGGAGGATCTCACACGACGCCGCCTGCGCCGCGGCCTGTTCATAGTAACGAAAATCAACGGCGAGCAGCGCGGCACCCTCCGTCACGAGGGCGATACCGGCGGATCCGGTAAAGCCGGTGACGTAGCGTCGGTTCTCGGCCTTCACCAGCAGCAGGGCGTCGACGCCGTTCCCAGCAAGATACTGCCGCGCGCGTTGCACGTGATCCCTCATCGTCCCCTCCAGAGGTGGCGCCGTCCGCTCCGTGACCGCCTCACCGGAGGCCTCGAAGCACCGCTCGTTCGACCACGCGGACGAGCTTCGTCAAGACGAACTCGCGCGGGCTCTGCGGCTGCACCAGGATCGTGTAGAGCCCCAGCCGGTTGCCGCCGAGCACGTCGGTGAACAACTGGTCCCCGACCAGCGCGGTGGTGTCGGCTGTCGTGCCCATCACACCCAACGCACGCCGCAGCGCCCCGCGCCGCGGCTTCATCGCACCGGTCAACGCCGGTACGTCCAAGGAGCGCGCAAGCGCGGTCACCCGCCGCCCGCCGTTGTTGCTCACGATGCACAACGCGACCTCCGCGGCGCGCGCACGCCGGAGCCACTCCACAAGCGCCTGGGGCGCCTCGCGGGCGCCCCAGGGAACGATGGTGTTGTCGAGATCCAGGATGAGTCCACGAATACCCCGCGCCACGAGCGCCGGGACATCGACGTCGTAGATCGTGTCCGCGCGCAACGCGGGACGAAACCACGGGTGCACGCGCGTCCGTCCCGCGATCAGCCCACGCGCGATGTTAGTGCGAGGTTGAACCGCGCTCTTCCGTGGAGATCTCGGTGCCCTCGTCGGACGACTCGTCGTCGTCGGCGTCGTCGGCCGTCTCCTCGTCCGCGTGCGTGTCCTCAAACGCCTGGCGGACGCGCTCGAACTCGGCATCGTCTTCGATCGTCACGAGCGCGTCGTCCTCCATGCGGAAGATCACCGCGGTATCCGACTCCTGGCCGTCCGCCACGGGTTGCAGAATCGCGTACCGACGCTCGTCCACGTCGAGCACGTCGACCACGCTGAACTCGTGTTCCGTCCCGTCTTCGTCCAGGAGGGTGATAACATCCGCGTTCTCAGGCACCTTGCAACCCCCTTGCGTTTTGACGGCCGACCCCGTCCGGGATCATCCGGTCACACCGCGCGACCACCCGCGCCAGCGGCCTCGGAATCCCCAACAACCGAATGGACATCCTCAATGGATCGCTGGGATGGGTCCTGGCGGGTTCAAACGCAAGAAGAGGATAGCACCCGATCGCTACGGGTGTCAACGCGCGTGCGCCGCACTGTAGTAGTTCAGCAATAATGTCACCCCCTAACAGTTCCGTGACTATGTCACCCTGGGACTATGACCAGGGAGACGATCATGTTGAGTCAGAAGGATCAACAGCGCGTGCAGGTCCTGACACAGGTCCATCGGGGCACGG
>DATGJN010000018.1 GCA_035295165.1 bacterium | reverse complement strand
CACCGCGTGGGGTTGTCCAAACACGTTCACCGGAGAGATACCGGCCGCGAGGCGCGCGCCCAGCGTGTGTGGCGCTTGAAACGACACGATCAGGAGCGTCGACCGCGCGTCTCCGAGGTGGTGGCGCAGGTGGTGCAGGATGCGCCCGGATTCGCACATGCCCGATGTGGCGATCACAACGAACGGCTCGCTGATCTCGTTGAGCGCCTTGGAGTCCGTAGCCGAACGCACGTATCGGAGGCCCCGGAAGCCGAACGGGTCCTCGTGTGCTAGCATGGCGCGGATGGTATCGCCGAAACACTCCGGGTGCCGGCGGAAGATCTCCGTCGCGTCCGTGGCCATCGGGCTGTCCACGAACACCGGCACGGCAGGGACCTGACCGGCTTGGCGCAGCCGATGCAGCGCGTACGCCAGGTCCTGGGTCCGTTCCAACGCAAACGAGGGGACCAGCACCTTCCCTCCGCGGGCGACCGTCTCCCGCACCGTCTCACCGAGCCGCGCCTCGCCCGAGGCGAGGGACTCGTGCGTCCGTCCTCCGTATGTGGATTCCATCACCAGAACGTCGGCGGCCGGCGGGGTCTCTGGGTCCCGGAGCAGGAGGGGACCGGGACGCCCGAGGTCTCCCGTAAAGACGAGCGTGCGCCCATCGGCCTCGATGACGGTGATCGCCGATCCCAGGATGTGGCCGGCATCGAGCAAAGTGATCCTGGCGTCACCGATCGCAAAGGCCCGTCCGTAGGCGACGCCGGCGAGCGCCCGCACCGTCTGGTCGACGTCGTCCTCGGTGTACAGGGGGACCGCGGTGGGCGGTCCGTGCCGCACCGTGTTGACGAACGCCGCGTCCTGCAGTTGCACTTTGGCGCTGTCACGGAGGACCAGCGCCGCCAGTTCCCGCGTGGCGTCCGTGCAGTAGATCGGGCCGCGGAACCCGCGGGTGACGAGCGTCGGCAGATTCCCGCAGTGGTCGAGGTGCGCGTGCGACAGCACGACCGCGTCGATGCCCGTGGCGTCAACGGGAAGACCCCGGTTGATACGATCTGCGTCCTCGCGGTGACCTTGAAACAATCCGCAGTCCAGAAGCAGGCGCACGCCGCCGGCTTCGACCAGGTGCATCGAGCCGGTGACCGTGCGGACCGCGCCCAGGAACGTGATGCGGAACATCCCACGGGCCTCCCTGCGAGCGACGCTGCCCCGGTTCGGCGCTGCGGCCTGCCGTGCGGAAGGCCTTAGGCGCGGCGCTTGAGGTGCGACGGTGGTTCCACGTTCGTCACCCGGATGCGGGCATCCACGACCGACGCGCCGTGCGGTTGGGCGATGATCGGGTTGCAGTCGAGCTCCGCGACCTGGGGGAGATCCTCGGCGAGGGCGCCGACACGAACCAGCACGTCGGTCAACGCGGCCACGTCGGTCGCGGGGCGGCCGCGGTACCCAGTCAGGAGGGGATAGGTCTTGAGACTTCGGATCATCTGGTCGGCGTCCTCGCGGGTGAGCGGCGTGAGCCGGATGGCGACGTCGTGAATCAGCTCGACCGCGGTGCCGCCGGCGCCGCACGCGACCACCGGTCCGAACTGCGCGTCCTGGACGACCCCCACGATCATTTCCGGTCCGGGGTCGGCCATGGCCTGGACAAGGTACCCCGACGGCGGATGACCGGAGGCGGCGAGCGCGTCCTGCATCGCCTGCGCCGCGTCCTGCACGGCTTGCGCGCCCCGGAGATGCAGGTGCACACCGCCCAGGTCCGTCTTATGCAGGATGTCGGCGCTGACCGCCTTCAGCGCGATCTCTCCCCCGATCGTTTCGGCGGCGAGGCCCGCGTCTTCGGGCGTGGCGACGATGCGCTGCGGCGCTACGGGAACGCCGTAGCACGTGAGCACCTCGTATGTCTCCTCGGGAGTCAGCCAGCCGCCACCGCGACGCAGCGCGCCCGCCACGACCGCGGCCGCCTGCTCGCGCTGCACATCCTCGAGCTGCGGCACGGGGGCAAGCGGTCGAGCCCGCCACTCTCCGTATCGGGCCGCCCGCGCGAACGCGATCGCCGCCGACTCCGGGAACGCGAACGAAGGAATGCGGACGTCGGCCGCGGTCAGCGCATCCGGCACCCCGCGGGCCGACATGAAGACGGTGCCGATCGGTTTCCGGCTCGTGAGCCCGCGCGCGGCCTCGATGATCGCGCGGGCGACATCCTCTGCCTGGGTGACGAGCGGTGGGACGAAGATGACCACGACCGCGTCGATCCCCGGGTCGTCCGTCACCGCGCGGATCGACTCCCGGTACGCGTCGGCCGGCGCCGATGCGATCATGTCGACCGGGTTGTGAACGCTCGCCTCCGGCGGGAGGAACGCCCGCAGCCGGGCCTGCGTCTCGGGCGCAAGCTCGGGCACCTGCAGCCCTTCGGCTTCGCAGGCGTCCGCGCACAAGATGCCGGGTCCGCCGCCGTTCGTGATGATCGCGATGCGGCGGCCGGTCGGTGCCGGCTGATTCGCCAGGAGCGCCGCCACATCGAACAATTCCTCGAGCGTGTCGGTTCGGACCACCCCGGCCTGCCGGAACAGCGCGTCCACGGTGACGTCGGACGCGGCGAGGAGCGCGCCGGTGTGCGATGACGTGGCCCGCGCGCCCGCGGGCGACCGGCCGCTCTTCACCGCGACGATGGGCTTCGTCCGGGCCACGCGGCGCGCGATCTGCGAAAACCGCCGCGGGTTGCCGAACGACTCCAGGTAGAAGAGGATGACGTCGGTGTTCGGGTCGGATTCCCAGTAGTTGAGTAGATCGTTGCCGGAGATATCCGCCTTATTCCCGATCGAGACGAAGGTGGACAACCCCAGCCCGAGCCGGTTCGCGTACTCGATGATCGCCAGGCCCAACCCTCCGCTCTGTGAGGAGAATCCCACGCGACCTGTCGGCGGAATACGGGGCGCAAACGTCGCGTTCAGGCGGACCGCCGGATCGGTGTTGATGACCCCCATGCAGTTGGGGCCGATGAGCCGCATCCCGGTCTCACGGCAGACCCGGAGCAGTTCTGCCTGTCGCGCCTGGCCTTCGCCGCCAATCTCACCGAATCCGGCGGAGATGACCACGAGGGCACGGACCCCCTTGCGCCCGCAGGCGGCGGCAACGTCGATCACCTCCGCCGCGGGGACCGCGATGACCGCGAGGTCGACCGATCCCGGGACGTCCTCGATGGTGCGGAACGCCGGGACGTCCTGCACCGTCGCGGCCGACGGGTTGATCGGGTACACCGGCACGTGGAGCCCATAGCTCGCGATGTTGTGAAAGATCTCGCCGCCGATCGTCCCCCGGCGGCGAGACGCGCCGATCACTGCGACCGCTCTCGGGGCAAAGAAGGCCCGCAGCGCGTTCTCCGCCGCGATTTGATCCCGACGGTAGAAGTGATCGAGCGCTTCCTGCGTCATCGCGGTGGGGAACGTGACGGTGAGTTCGGAGCCGGTGAACCGGACGTTGATGGGGAAGCCGGCTTCGCGGAACACCGCGATCATCTGGGTGTTGTCGGGGAGGACGAGCGCCTCGAAGACGCGGATGCCGTGCGCCGCCGCGATCTCGCACAGGTGTCCGAGGAGGATCGTGCCGAGGCCGCGCCCCTGGTAGTCCTCCGCGACGGCGAACGATGCCTCCGCCGTGTTACCGCGCGGGGAATTGTACGCGGCGTGACCGACGATGCGTTCGTCCGTGCCCGCCACGGCGATCAACCCGAAGTGCCGATCGTAGTCGACGTCCACCGCCCGACGAGCGTACGCGATGACCGCATCGTCGGAGGTCGCGCCGAAGAACCGGAGCGCCCGCGAGTCTGCCGACAGTCGCAGAAGGAACGTTCCGAGATGAGTCTCGTCATCGGACCGGATCGGGCGGATGCGGATCGCCGTGCCGTCGCGGAGCACCGCGTCGGCCTCCCGGTCGGACGGGTACGCGGTCCGTAGCGTGTCGTTCGTCACGTTGTCCCTCGATGCGGCGCCCGCCGGCGCCGATGCCGTTACGGTTCGATCAGGCCCTTGCGGATGGCGTACCGGACGAGCTGGGTTCGATCGTGGAGCTCGAGCTTCTCCATGATGTGGGCGCGATGGGTCTGGACCGTCTTGACGCTGATGAACAGGCGCTGCGCAATTTCCTGGTTGGACGCGCCTTCGGCGACGAGCGTCAGGATCTCCTTCTCCCGCTCGGTGAGCCCGTCGTACGCCTCGCGTCCCTCACCGGCCTCCAGGCGCTTGAGGTAGTCCTCGACGACCGCCTTGGCGACGGAGGGATACAGGAACGCTTCGCCGCGTCGAGCCGCCCGGATCGCCTGCACCAGATCCGTGGCCGCGGCCCGCTTGAGAACGTAGCCGGACGCGCCCGCCTTTAGGAGCTGGAAGACGTACGCGTCGTCATCGTGCATCGTGAGGGTGAGGGTGTGGGTATCTGGCAGGGCAGCTTTGATCTGCCGCGTCGCCTCGACGCCGTTGAGTCGGGGCATGCTAATGTCCAACACGACCACGTCCGGCTTCAGCCGGCGGGCCAGGTCGACCGCCTCGACGCCGTCCTCGGCCTCGCCGACGACCTCGATGTCGGGTTCGGTCGTCAGGATCATCTTGATGCCCTCGCGGACGATCGCATGGTCGTCCGCGAGCAGCACGCGGATCTTGGCGGCAGGAGCGGCCGGTGCATCCGTCACGGAGTGTGTATTTTCGGGGTTGCTCATGTGGCTCCCTGCGCTCCTCTTCGCGTCGCGGGTTCGCCTGTGAACGTTCGTGCGGCGCGTCACGAAGGGTATCAAACTGTCCGGCGGGGCCCCATCGGGTCGAGACCTGATTTGGCGCGGCCTCTGGGGCGGCCGGGGGGCCCCGGGCCAGACCTCCGGCGGCCGGCGGATTGCAGCATCCGATCGCCGTGTGCGGCCCGGCTATTCTTTCCGCATCGAGTAGAAATCAAATCCGACGTTCGCGAGCGGCGGCAGCACCGCGTTGTAGTACCATCCTCGCACCCAGGAGCGCATCACAACGAAGGCCGTCGGCTGGGCTTCGAAGATCGCCGGGGCGTCCTCATAGGCCATGCGCGTCAGCCGCCGATAGACGTCGGCGCGCCGGGCGGGATCGGTCGTGGCGATCCCCTCCTGGACGAGCTGATCGAGACGGGGATCGGCAAAGCCGTTCCGCCTCGGGTAGGCGCCGTTGCTGGCCAGGAACGGCTGCGCAAAGTCGTCCGGGTCGGGATAGTCGGCAGACCACGCGGTCGCGTACATCGTGCTCTTGTGCTGGGCGGCCAACTGCAGAAACGTGGACCATTGCACGCTGCGAATCGCCACGTGGAACTTGGGGTTCATCGACTCGATGACGTCCTTGACGATCTGCGCCGCGATCTGCCTCGACGCGTTGCCGGTGTTGAACAGCTCCGTGAACGTGAACCCCGTGTCCCAGAGTCTGCCGCCCCACGCCGCGTGGAACTCCGCCGCCGCTTTCTGCTTGTCGAACGTGTACGTCGGCAGCGTCGGGTCGTGGCCGAGCAGCCCCTGGATGATCGGGCCGTTCGGTTGCAGCGCCTTGCCGCGATAGGCGTCCCGGATGAACGTGCCGTAGTCGAACGCGTACGCGAACGCACGCCGGACGTGCACATCCGAGAAGAAGTCGGGCGGGATGCCGTTGCCGTCGAGCTTGCCGCTCCCGACGTCGGGGTTCCCGGTCGCGTCGATCTTCTGGTTGAAGTGGAACGCTTGGAGCAAGAGGGTGGGGAAGCCGTCCTGGACCGTGACGCCGGCCAGCCCCGCGACCTGTGTCTGGTCCGGCCGGTCCACCGCGATGACGTCTGCGTCGCCCTGCTGCAACGCCAGGCGCCGCGTTGCGAACTCCGTGACGGTCCGGATCACGACGCGCGCGAGCGGGGCGGGGGCGCGCCAGTAGTGCTCGTTGCGGACCAGGATCAACTCCTTGGTCTGCCGGTCCCAGGTCTGCAGCGAGAAGGGCCCCGTGCCGTTCGTATGATCGAACTCGTAGCGGTCCTGCAG